>DATBGP010000118.1:0-11463 GCA_036557925.1 Candidatus Limnocylindrales bacterium
TCTCGCCGCGCGTCAGCTCCTGCTGCGTCGCCTTGTCGAGGTCCGACCCGAACTGCGCGAACGCCGCCAGCGCGCGGTACGAAGCCAGCGACAAGCGCAAGCCGCCGGCGATCTTCTTCATCGCCGCGATCTGCGCCGAGCCGCCGACGCGCGACACCGAGATGCCGATGTTCAGCGCGGGCCGCTGGCCGGCGTTGAAGAGGTCGGTCTCGAGGAAGATCTGGCCGTCCGTGATCGAGATCACGTTCGTCGGGATGTAGGCCGACACGTCGCCGGCCTGCGTCTCGATGATCGGCAGGGCCGTCAGGGAGCCGCCGCCGTTCTCGTCGTTGAGGCGGGCCGCCCGCTCCAGCAGCCGCGAGTGGAGGTAGAAGACGTCGCCGGGATAGGCCTCGCGGCCGGGCGGCCGGCGGAGCAGGAGCGACATCTCCCGGTAGGCCCAGGCGTGCTTGCTCAGGTCGTCGTAGACGCAGAGGGCGTCCTTGACGAGGCCCTGGCCCTCGACCTCCACGCCGTTCTCCATGACCTCCTCGCCCATCGCCACGCCCGAGTACGGGGCGAGGTACTGGAGCGGCGCGGGCTCCTCCGCACCGGCGACGACGACGATCGTGTGGGCCATCGCGCCGTGCTGCTCGAGGACCGCCACGGTCTGGGCGACGGTCGACAGCTTCTGGCCGATCGCCACGTAGATGCAGACGAGGTTCTTGCCCTTCTGATTGATGATCGTGTCGATCGCGATCGCGGTCTTGCCGGTCTGGCGGTCGCCGATGATCAGCTCGCGCTGCCCGCGGCCGATCGGGATCAGGGCGTCGATGGCCTTGATGCCGGTCTGGACCGGGGTGTCGACCGACTTGCGGACGATGACGCCCGGGGCGATCCGCTCGACCGGGCGGGTCTTCGTGGAGGCGATCGGGCCCTTGTCGTCGAGCGGCCGGCCGAGCGGGTCCACGACGCGGCCGAGGAGCGCCTGGCCCACCGGAACCTCCGCGACACGACCCGTGGTCTTGACCGTGTCGCCTTCCTTGACGGCCGTCGAGTCGCCGAGGATCACCGCGCCGACGGTCTCCTCCTCGAGGTTGAGGGCGAGACCGAACACGTCTCCCGGGAACTCGAGCATCTCGGAGGCGAGGGCGTTGTCGAGCCCGTAGATCTGGGCGATGCCGTCACCGACCTCGACGACCGTCCCGACGCTGCGCGTCTCGGTCGCCGCGTCGAAGGCGTCGATCGACGACTTGATGATGCTGGTGATCTCGTCGGAACGAATGGCCATGGGACACGGTCTCCTACAGGGCGCCCGAGGCGAGCTGGTTCCGCAGCCGCTCGAGGCGGCCCCGGACGCTCCCGTCGATCAATCGGCTGCCGACGCGGACGACGATCCCGCCGAGCAGGCTCTCGTCGACGTCGGTCTCGAGGGCGACACGGCCGCCCGTCATCTGCTCGAGCCGGGCCGTCAGCGCCCGGATCTCGGTGTCGGTCAGGGGCAGCGCACTCGTCGCGGCCGCATGGGTGATCCCCTGGCGCTCGTCGTCGAGCCGCCCGAACTCGGCGGCCACGCGGGGCAGCTGCTCGATCCGGCCGCGCCGGACGAGGAGCAGGACGAGATTGCGGACCTTGGGCGTGAGGCCGTCGAACACCTTCGACACCACGTCCTCGCGCTGGAGGAGTGGCAGCGCCGGGTTCGCGAGGACGTCCATCAGCTCGGGGTCCTCGCCGGCCGTGCGCGCCGCGAGGTCGAGGTCGCGTCGCCACGCCTCGATCGACCCGTCCGCGGTCGCGATCTGGAAGGCGGCCTCGGCGTAGCGCCGCGGCGCGCTGTCCCGCTTCGCCATCAGCCCTTCCGATCCGCCGCCGGACCCGCGCCGGAGCCGTTGGCGGCGCCGGTCTCGCTGAGGAACTCCTCGACGAGGCGGCGCTGGCGGTCGTCGGTCATCGACTCGCCGACCACCCGGCCGGCGGCCTGGAGGGCAAGGTCGGCGACCTCGGTCCGCAGCTCGCCGATCGCGCGCTGCTTCTCGGCCTCGATGTCCGCCGACGCGCGAGCCCGGATCCGCTCCAGCTCCTCGCGGGTCGCGGCGAGATCGCGCTCGCGCGATTCGTCGGCGACCTTCTGCGCGCGGGTGAGGATCTCGTTCGCCTCGCGGCGGGCGTCCTGCAGCGCGGCGAGACGCTCGGCCTCGGCCGACTCGCGGTCCTTGCGGGCCTGCTCCGCGTCGCGGAGGCCCTCCTCGATCCGCGTCTTGCGGTCGGCCAGCATCCGCTGGATCGGCTTGAACGCGAAGGTCCAGATGACCGCCAGGAAGACCACGAAGTTCGTGGCCGCGATCAGCACCTGGAAGATGTTGATCTGGAACAGCGCCTCACCCTCGGCGTTCGGGGTCAGGCCGGCTGCCCCCTGCGCGACGCCGGATGCGACGGCCAGGAAGTCCACGATGGGTGCTCCGATCCCGGTCGACTAGCCCGTGATGAAGATCGCCAGCAGGCCGACGACGATCGCGAGGACGCCAAGGCCCTCGGCGAAGGCCGCGAGGATGATCGCGAGACCGCGGATCTGGCCTGCCGCGTCGGGGTTGCGACCGATCGCCTGGGACGACAGGCCGGCGAGGATGCCGATGCCGATGCCGGGCCCGATGACCCCGATGGCCGCAAGACCGGCGCCGATGTGCTCCATTCGAGACTTCCTCCTGTGGCCCTGGGCAGGACGGCCCGGGGCGTTCGACGTGGGTCGCCGCGCGATGCGCACGGCGATCAGTGGGCGGGCTGGAGCTCCTTGGGCTCCGACCCGTGCAGCTCCGCGAGTGCGTCCTCCGCGAGGTGCCCCTCCTCCTCGTGATGGCTCTCGATCGCAAGGGTGATGAAGATCAGCGTCAGGACGCTGAAGATCAGGGCCTGGATGGCGTTGAGCAGCAGCTCGAGGCCGATGAGGGCCACGGGGATGAACAGGACCGTGAGCGTCGTCAGGACGCCGAGCGCGACCTCGCCGCCGTAGATGTTGCCGAACAACCGCATCGACAGCGTGACCGGCTTGACGAACTCGAGCAGCAGCTCGATCAGTCCGACGAACAGCGCGATGATTCCCGCGCCGATCCCGTTCCTGAACTCGTAGAGCGGGAAGAACTTCCCGAGATAGCCGCCGACGCCGAGCTTCCGGAAGCCCTCGACCTCGAAGATCACGAAGGCGACCAGGGCCATCCCGATCGTGATGTTCACGTCGCTCGACGGCGCTCGCAGGTACTCGACCTTGCCGACCGGCGGGACGAGGCCGATCCAGTTGTCGAAGAGGATGAGCAGGAACGCCCCGACGAAGATCGGGATGTACGGCAGCGCCGCCGGTCCCGCGATCCCGACACCGAAGTCGCGCATCGTCTCGTAGACCGTCTCGATGACGTTCTGGCCGCCGCGGGGGATCAGCCTGGAGCCGCGGACCATCAGGATCGCCGCGGCGAGGACGAGCACCATGACGATCCACATCGTGATGATCGTGTTGCTGATGCTCGGGTGGAACACCACCAGGGCGGCCGGGTCGACGGGCTGGTCCGGCGCGAGATCGACGACGGTGTGGGGCGCCGGGAACTCGAGGGCGTTCTGGATGAAGCAGGCCGGGAACGGGCAGTCCGCGGTGCCTTCCTTCGACACCTGCGGGAAGACCACAAACGCCGCGATGTCGACCAGGATGACGATCCCGATCAGGGCGAACCAGCGGAACGACAGGCCGCGGGCGCGGCCACTCGAGGGCGCGTCGGGCCGAGGCTGCGGGGTCGCGTCGGCCACTCCGGCCGCGCCCTGCTCGTTCGTCACGCTCCCTCCACACACAGGAGCGCGGCCCTCCGCCGCGCTCGTCGTTCCGTCATCTGTTCCGTCGGCGCTTCAGTCGATCGTCTCGAGGAACCTGCTGACCAGGCGGTAGATCAGGAGCGTCCCCGACCCGGCTCCGATCAGGAAGCCGACGAGCACGAAGACCGGCACCGACAGTCCGAGCCGTTCATCCACCCAGTGGCCCGCAAGCACCCCCACGAGGGTCGTGACCAGGAGCGAGATGCCGATCTCGGAGAACAGGGCCGCGTATGCCAAGCCCCGGCCGGGCTCGATCATGGCTGACCTACCTCAGGCGCGCGGAGTATAGCAGAGGCTCCGCGGCCGCCCGCCAGCGGTCGTCCGCGACCGCCGACCCGGCCGGCGCGGTCCGGGCCGGCTCAGACGGGCGGTCCCGTCATCCAGGCGGAGACATGGCCGGCGACGTCCGTGGCCCGGACGCGGAACCGCAGGACGTGGCCCGCGGGCAGGGTCACCGCGGTGCCTCTGACCGTCGCTGAACGCAGCGGAACCGCACTCCACGATCCACCGTCGATCGACACCTGGAGCTCCTCCGAGGCGATTCCCACGTCGTCCGCCACCGTCCAGTGAAGCAGGACGCGGACGGTGGCCCGGTGGGGGATGCGGGCCACCGCAGCGGCCGGCGCCGACACCGCCGGCGGCGTGTGGTCGTCGATGACCCGGACGTGCACCGTGGCGACGTCGGTCGCCCCGTGCCCGTCGGAGATCGTATAGGTGAAGCTGTCGAGCCCGGACGCTGCGGCGTTCGGCGCGTAGGTCAGCCCCGTGCCGCCGCCGGTGATCGCGACCGTGCCGCGGCTGCCGTTCGTCACCGAGACGATCCTCAGGTTCTCCGATGCATCGGGCAGGGTCGTGTCGTTCGCGAGGACGGCCAGGGCCCTGGGGCCGGCGCCTCCGTACACCGTGAACGGCGTCGGGACTCCGTCGTCGCCGGCCGTCGGCGGATCGTTGACGGACGTGATGCTGAGCGCGACCGACGCGCTGGCGGTCCTGCCGTGGCCGTCGCTGACCGTGTAGGTGATGGAGTCCGCGCCGTTCGCGTTCGGGGCGGGCGTATAGACGAGCAGCGTGCCGGCATTCTTCGTGCCGGCCGTCCCCTTCGCGCCGTTGGTGGTCGCGACGATCTGCAGCGCATCGCCGTCGGCGTCGGTGTCGTTGGCCAGGACGTCGATCGTGATCTGGCCGGCGTCTTCGAGCAGGGTCTTCGGGTCGTCGTGGGCCGCCGGCGGGTGGTCGGCGTCGATGACGATCGAGATCGTGACCGCTGCGCTCGAATCAGCCGGATGGGCCCGGTCCGGAACGCCCCAATCCTCGAGCCCCCCGTCGTCCTCGAGCACGAAGGTCGCGGTCGTGAGCCCTACGGCATTCGCCGCGGGGGTGAACGAGAGCGTGCCGTCGGACCCGATCGCGGGAGGAACGCTGAACAGCGACGGATCCGCCAGCCCGGTTCGATGGAACTGGACGGCCTGACCGGCCTCGTTCGGAGGCCCGGCGGCGATGCTCGACGCCCAGCTGGCGTGATGAGGGTGGTTGTTCGTCCCGTGGACGGTCGCGGGCCCGGGGGTGAAGGTGGGCGCGTCGTTGACCGGCGCGAGCCAGATCCTCAGCGTCGCCAGGTTCGAAACGCCGCCGTCGTTGTCCGTCACCCGATAGGTGAGGCTGTCGGACTGCCACGAGCCGCCCGGCTGATCGCCGGCGGTCGTGCTGAAGTCGGTCGCCGGCGTGTACTGGAGGATCCCGGGCACGCCGGGAAGCCAGACGACCGAGCCGTGGCCCGGCGGTGTCACGATCTGCCAGGACGCGATCGAGCCGTCCGCATCGTCGTCGTTCACGGTCAGCGCACAGCCGGCGCCGAAGACGAACCCCGGATCGTCCTCCACGATCGGGAACGAGCCACCGAACGTGCCGACCGGGTTGCAGCCGGGAGAAGCGGGGTCGTCGCCGGCCACGGGCGGCGCATTGACCCGGACCGAGACGGCCGCCGTCGAGCCGCCGTCGGGATCGTTCGTCACCGTGTAGGAGAACGAGTCCAGACCCGCGTACCCCGCGGCGGGCGCATAGCTGACGGATCGGCCGTCGGCGGCGATCGACACGGCGCCGTGCGACGGCTCGACGGGAACCGCCGTGATCGTGTCCGTGAGCGCCGCCGTGTCGTTGGCGAGGACGTTCAGCGGCGTGGCGGCAGCGTCCTTCTGGACGACGACGGCGTCCGCGACGGCGATCGGGACGGCGGCGACGACGGCCGGAATGCCGACCGCGATCAGGGCGATCGCCGAGGTCAGTGCGAGCGTGGGATGACGACGGTCGAAGCGCATCGGTCGGGAAGGGTAGCCGAAGGCGCCGGTCGGCCGAAGCGCCCGATGGTCGTGGTCGGGTCCGCCTCAGGGGGCGGCGGAGGGGAAGGCGGCCGGTTGGCCCGATGGCTGGGCGGACGCCCGCGCGGGAACGTCGCCCGAAGGCGCGGCGGAGCCGTCCGGCGCCGCCGACGCCAGGTCGTCCTGTGCCCTGGCGAGCGCGCCGGCGCGATCGTCGACGGGCTGGACGCCGGCCAGCAGGGCCACCATCGTCGCGGCGGCGCGGCGGTACGGCGTCACGTAGCGGATCGACGGGATGAGCGAATCGCTGGCGACCGCATGGATCGAGTCGTACAGCGTCCGGAGGTCGTCGGCGATCGAATCGGACGGCGGCCAGCCGGCGACGACCTCGGTGAGCTCCGCGCCGTAGACCGAGTCGGCGGAGATCGTCCGGAGAATCCGTGCGACGTCGATCGGGTCGAAGGGCGATGCCTTCAGGGCCGCGGCCAGCTCGGCCCGGGCGTCGAGGAGGCGCCGGTCGACCAGGATCGCCTGGGCCAGCGCCGATCGCTGGAGGGCGGGCATCCCGGTCGGGACGGGCGTCGGTCCCGAGTCGGGGACGATCCCGGCGCCCGGTCGGCCGGTGGCGCCGAGGACGCCCTCCTGGACTCGGAAGCGGTCCAGCTGGAGTCCGAGGGTGACGGCGACGACGAGGAGGAGCGCGCCGCCCACCAGTGCGGCCGCCCGCACGGGGAACCGAGACGGTCCCGCGATCGGAGCGGTCGGGCTGAGGGGGACGATCGCCGGGTCCGGCACGGTGGCCGCGATCGGGACGGGGATCGCCACGTTGCCGATGGCGGACATCGAGGTCGAGGGTGGCGGCATCGTCCAGGAAGGAGCCGGCGCGATCGGCGTCGACACGACCGTCTTCGAAGCGGGGGGCCGCGGCGCGACCGGCGTCGGCGCGGCGGGGATCGGCGCGGGCACCCGCGCGGGGATGACCGCCGCCGGCGCGGCGGCCGTCAGCGTGACCGGCGCGACCGGAGCCGGGTCGGACGGGGATGGGGCCGCGGAGTGTTGCTCCTCCGGGGCCTCGGCCATCGGGACCTCTTCGACGATGCCGAGCTCCTCCGCCGTCGACGCGGCGACCGACGGAGATGCGGCCACGACGGACCATGAGCGGACCGGCAACGGCGCGGTGGACCTCGCGTCGAACTCCGACGGACGCGTCCCGAGCACGATCGCGCTCGTGACGCCGACGGGCGGAGCCGCCGTGAGCTCGACGGCCGGTGGCTCCGGCGCGGACGGTGCGGCCGGTTCGTCGCCGTCCGTCCACGGGATCGCCGAGGCGGCGGCGATGGTTGCGCCAGCCGGCTCGGGGTCCTCGGTCGTGGTCGGCTCATCGGGCTCCGCGGACCGGGCGACGTCCGCGGCGACGGGCACCTCCGCGCGCGCTGCCGGCGGCTCCGCGGACGCGGCCGCCCCGATCGGGTCCGGCTCTTCGGCCGAGCCGTCCGGCTCGGCCACGGGCGGGACCAGGCTCAGGTGCCGGGCGGGACTCCCCGCAGGCGCGAGGGCGACCTCGGGCTCCTGCGTGACCCCGGGCTCCGGCGCCATCGCCGGATCGTCGACCGCAGCGTCGACCGAGTCCGAGGCACGGGCCGACGATACGACCGCCGCTGCGATCGGCGCGTCGGCGACGGCCGCCGCGACCAGCGCCTGGGCCGGTTCCGGCTCGGGCTCGGCCGAGGTCTCGATCGGCGGCTGCGGTTCGGCGACGGCTGCCGCCAGGGGCGTCGGTTCCGGCTCGGGTGCGGCCGATGTCTCGATCGGCGGTTGCGGATCCGGCGTGGCCGATGTCTCGATCGGCGGCTCCGCATTGGCGACCGCCGCGGCCAGGTGCGTCGGCTCCGGGTCGGGCGCGGCCGACGTCTCGATCGCCGGGTCGGGCGCGGCCGCTGCCGAGGCGACGAGCTCCCGAGCCGGTTCCGGCTCGGGCGCCGCCGGCGTCGCGAGCGTCGGCTCGGGATCGCGCGCGACGACCGAGTCTGCCCTGGCGGTCGCGCGCGGCTCGGCCGGGGCCGCGATGCTGGGCCCGTCGGCAGCCACCGCGTCGACCGCCGATGCGGTGATGGAGGGGGCGAGCTCCGATGCCGACTCCGACTTCGGACGATTCAGCCCGAGTCGGGCCTCGATGATCTCGAGGGAGATCCCGTCCGCCGTCGCGTCGTCGGTTCCGTCGTCCTGGCGCCGGGTGAGGCGACGCAGCATCCCCATGACGGCCGACTCAGGCAGCGGCCCGGACGCCACTCGGGCGGACGCGCTCGGGTGACGACGGCGGTGTGACGATGGCGGCCGACCCGGTGACGGCGGGCGAGCCGATCAGCGCATCCACGGACGATCTGGTACCCCGGTTTCCATCCCGGTCCGTGACCGGCGGAGGCCGATCCTATCATCGGCCGACGCCGCCGCACACCGCTCAGGACCGCACACGATGCCACCGCACCGGACCGAAGTCCTACCCCGATGGTCCCATGGTGCCGGATGGCACCGCCTCGGCGCGGTCGGCCGGCCCGCCGGCCAAATCGGCCGAAGGCCGTCGGTCGTCCGGCGGCGCCACCGGCCGGTATCGCGTGGGCAGAGCCGCGGGTCGCGCGCGGCGGGCCAGATGGTCGATCGAGGCCGACGCCGGGCGGGTCCGCTCGGCTGTCCATGGCGTGGCATCGATCGTGGCCGGCGGGAGGGCCAGGATCCGGATGGGCCGCTCGGCGGGAGCGATCCCGGTCGCCTTCGGGGCGGCCGAGGCCGCCATCACCGCGACACCGCCCGCCTCGGCGTCCGCGTCCTCCTCCGGCTCCCGCTCCCAGAGCCGACGGCCCGTCGCCCTGCGGAGGAGCCACATCCCGATCGAGTCGTCGACGATCCGCGGCAGCACGACCTCGCCGCCCCCCGAGCGCAGGACGAAGCGGCCGAGGATCGCCACGACAGCGATCGCGAGGGCCGCCCAGACGATGATCTCCACCGTCGTTCCTCCGGCTCGTGGACGCGAACCCGTCGCGCAGCGGTCACTCGGCCGCGCGGGGACGGTCGCGCCCCTGAACCGTACAACCGGGCCGGTTCGAACGGAAGCGTCAGGGGGCGATCGACGCGTCCGGGATCACGGCGTCGTTCGCGAGCGCGAGAGCGCGGGCACGATCGTCGATCGCCTTCACGCCCGCCAGGAGCGTGACCATCGCCTTCGCCGACTGGCGGTAGGCCGTCTCGAGCCGGACCGACGGGATCAGCGCGTCGGATGCGGCCCGGTGGATCCGGTCGTAGAGGTCCCCGAGGTCCGACCCGACCGGCTTGCCCGGCCCCCACGTGCTCACGAGCGACGCGACCTCCTGGCCGTAGACGGCGTTGGCCGAGATGTCGCGGAGCGTGTCGGCCACCCCGGCCGAGTCGAAGGGCGATGCCTTCAAGGCCGCCTGCAGGTCGGTCCGGGCTGCGGCGAGACGCTGGTTCAAGAGGACCGCCTGCACGAGAGCGGAGCGGTTGAGCGCCGGCATGCCCGTCGGCTGTGGCCCGAACGAGGGGCTGGGTGGCGTCGACGCGCGAGCGCTGCTGCCCGGACTCGCGGGCGCGGCCGAGCCGCCCGGGGCGGCCGAGCCTGCCGGTCCGCCGGACGGTGCGCCCGACGCGCCGGGCCGGACGGATGGCGATGCCCCGACGGCGGTCACGCCGTCGCCCGGCCCGCCGGCCGTCTCGTCGCCGCGGCTCCAGTCCACTTCGAACACGAGCACGAGGGCGACGACCAGCAGCGAGGCGCCCAGCAGGAGGACGACGGTCGAGAGGGAGAACCCGCTGCCGGCTCCGATCCGTCCCGCCACGGGCTCGGTGACGAGCTCGGCGGGCGGCGGCGCGACCCTCGGCGAGAGCGCCGGATTGGCGATGGACGGCAGGAGGGCGTCGGCGGCCGACGACGTCGGGGTGCGCGGGACGACACCCGGGATCGAGCGCGGCGACGCGGCCGACGGCGCCGCCGGCGGGGAGGCGATCTGCGCCGCGAACTCGGCCGGCGGCGGCAGCGCGTCGGAATGGGGAATCTCGAGCGGCACCGGGGCCAGCAGGCCCAGCTCGTCGGTCGGAGCTGCGGGTCTGGTCGTGGGCCAGGCCGCGGGCATCGGCTCGACCGGGACCGGCTCGGACGGCACCGGCGCCGGGGCCAGAACGGGTGGGACCGGGTCGGCAGGCGCCGTGGCCGGCGGCAGGACGGGGCGCGTGCCGAGCGCGAGGGCGCTCGTCGAGCCGATCGGTCGCTTCGCAGGCCCGGTCTCGTCCGAGACGGGCTCCGTGGCCGAATCCGCGACCGCGTCGCCGCTGTTCGGGATGGCGCCGTCGGGCTCCCGATCCGACCCTTCGGCCGGGGCCGTTCCAGCGGCTGGCGAGGCCTCGGTCTCGGATCGCGGCTGCGCTGACGGCTTCGTCGCGGTGGTTGCCGCGGGCTCGGCCGCCGGCTTCTTCCGGCGTCGTGTGCTGCGGGGTGGCTTGCCGGCCGCGGTCCCGTTCGAGCCGGACGTCTTCGACGGAGCAGGAGGCGAGTCCGACGCGGCCTCCGTCGGGCCAGCGTCCTGCGCGGCCGGCTCGGGATCGGTCGCCGGGCCGGGCTCGGCCTTCACGGCCGAAGGCGGCCGCGACCTGCTCGCCGCGATCGTCATCCCGGTCGGGGCAGTGCGCGGGTCCTCGGCCGTCGGGTCAGCGGTTCGCCCGGTGGCGGTGTCCGATGTCCCGTCGGCCCCCGATCGCGTGCCCAATCGCGCCTCCAGCGTCTCGAGCGAGATCCCGTCCTCGGCGGCGCGACGCGCCCCACGATCCCCGGTTCGACCCGCGATCACGACGGCGACGACGACCGGCGCGAGGACGACGAGCCCGCCGACGATCCATGCCCCAACCGACCAGGCAACCCGGGTCGGCCGGCCCGCGACCGGCGGACGCCGATCCTAGCATCGGCGGCGGTTCCGCCGGGCACCGCGGGTTCGACGGTCAGCCGCCCGAGTCGGCGTCGTCGATGTCGAAGCCGCCGCGGGCGAGGATGAACAGGACGAAGCCGCTCGCGAAGAAGACGCCGATGAACGCGTAGAGCTGGGTGGACCCCGACAGCAGCAGTCCGAGCAGCCCGAGCACCACGCAGATCCCGTAGATCAGCAACACGGTCTGACGGTGCGACAGCCCGATGTCGAGCAGCCGGTGGTGGAGGTGGCCGCGGTCCGGCGAGAACGGCGAGCGGCCCTCGACCAGGCGCCGGACGATGATCCAGAAGGCGTCGATGATCGGCACGCCGAGGATGAGCATCGCGACC
>DATBGP010000119.1:0-11626 GCA_036557925.1 Candidatus Limnocylindrales bacterium
GCCAGAAGAAGGTCGGCCGGGCCGAGGAGACGCGCCGCGTCGACGAGGCGCTGGGCCTGGTCCGCCTCGGCGGCTACGGCAAGCGCCGGACGTGGGAGCTGTCGGGCGGTCAGCAGCAGCGCGTCGCGCTCGCCCGCGCGCTCGTGAACCGGCCCACGGTGCTCCTCCTCGACGAGCCCCTCGGCGCCCTCGACCTGAAGCTCCGCAAGGAGATGCAGCTCGAGCTGAAGTCCCTGCAGCAGGAGGTCGGGATCACGTTCATCTACGTGACCCACGACCAGGAGGAGGCGCTGACGATGAGCGACATGATCGTCGTCATGCGCGACGGGCTCGTCCAGCAGCAGGGCAAGCCGGAGGTCCTCTACGAGCGGCCCGTCAACACGTTCGTCGCGAACTTCATCGGGGTCTCGAACCCGCTCGCGGCGAAGGTCGTCGACTTCGATTCGGCGAGCCGGATCGCCCGCGTCGAGACCGCCGGCGGCCTCCGGCTCACGGGCACGGTCACGGACCCCGCTGCCGGCCCGGGCGTCGGCGAGGCGGTGACGATCGCGGTCCGGCCGGAGCACCTCCGCGTCGAGCCGCGAGACGCCGAGGACGTGGCGGCGGACGACGAATGGACCCGGGTCGCCGGGCGGATCCAGCAGGGCACGTACCTCGGCGAGCAGACCGAGTACCGCATCCAGACCGACACGGCCGGCGAGCTCATCGTCCGGCGTCAGAACCAGCTGGGAGACACGACGAACCAGGGGCTCGGACCGGGCGATCCCGTCACGGTCCGATGGCATGAAGGGGCCAACCTCGTCCTCGTGGGATGAGGCACCCGACATCGACCCGGCGGGCCGGGGAGGAGGAGGCATCGGGATGACGGATCGAGATCGAGAGCTCGAAGCCATGCTGGCGCGGATGTCGCGGGCGAAGGTCAGCCGCCGCGGCTTCCTCGCGGGCACCGGCCTGGCGGGCCTGAGCGCCTTCATCGCCGCGTGCAGCGGAACAAGTGCCACCGCCAGCCCGACGAGCGCGACGCCCTCCCAGGCGCCCGCCGCAAGTGCTGCTGCCCCCTCGGGCGAGGCCAGCGCCGCGGCTTCCGTTCGACCGTCCGCACAGGCGGTCACGGAGACCGAGGGCACCCTGCTCATGTACAACTGGGCGGACTACGTCGACCCGAACAACATCGAGAAGTTCAAGACCGACTTCAAGGTCGACACGTTCACCTATGACGTCTACGACTCGAACGAGGAGCTGCTGACCAAGCTTCAGGGCGGCGCCACCGGCCAGTGGGACATCGGCGCCCCGACGGCCGAGTTCGTCGAGGCGATGGTCGAGGGCAGCTTCATCGAGAAGCTCGACTGGTCGAAGCTGCCGAACGCGGCCTACATCGATCCCCAGTTCCAGAACTTCTACAAGGGCGACAAGGCCGACCTGAACAACTACCACCTGCCGAAGGACTGGGGCACCACCGGCATCGCCCTCCGGACGAAGGACGTCCAGGAGGACGTGAAGACCTGGAAGGACTTCTTCGACGTCGCGCCGAAGTACTCCGGGCGGATCGTCGTCGTCAACTCGCCGGGCGACGTGTTCGTCGCACCGCTGAAGGCGCTCGGGTACTCGCTGAACTCGACCGATCCGGGCGAGCTCGGCAAGGCCCGCGAGCTGCTGATGGGGCTCGCCCCGCACGTCCTGGCCCTGGACTCGAACACCTACCAGGACAAGCTGGCCGATGAGGAGGCCGTCATGGGCCTCGTCTGGACCGGCGGCATCGACGACCTCCGGTCCAAGCCGGAGACCGCGGACACGAAGTACGTGATCCCCGAGGACGGGACCCTCTACTGGATGGACACCTGGGTCATCTTCAAGGACCCGCCGCACCCGAACTCGGCGTATGCGTTCCTGAACTTCATCCAGACACCGGACATCCAGGCCCAGGAGACGGTCACGAACCGCTACGCGACGGCGAACCTCGAGGCCGCCAAGCTCGTGCCCCAGGACCTGCTCAACAACCCGACGATCTTCGTGCCGGCGGACGTCCTCGCCTCCGGCAAGCTCGAAGGCGCCCAGGACGTCTCGACCGACCCGCTCCGCGTCCAGATCTGGGAGGAGTTCTCCTCGAGCATCGGGAAGAAGTGAGGCGAGGCCGGCCGAGCAGGACCGTCGGGACGAGGCGATGACGGCGCAATCGGCGGCCGCCCCCGGGGCGGCCGCCCCGAAGCCGCCGGCCCAGCCCGGCCGCTGGAAAGGGCGCGCCCTGACGGGCGCGCTCATGCTCCCGGCGACGCTCTGGTACGTCGTCCTCCTCGTCGCGCCGATCCTCATCGTCCTCGTCTTCAGCTTCGGCAAGCGGAGCCGGACGGGCGGCTACACGCCCGGGTTCTCCTTCGACAACTACGCCTCCGCCCTGAACACCGCGGACCCGTTCCTCACGAGCCTGTTCCTGTCGGTCGTCGGGACGGCGCTCTGCCTGCTCATCGGGCTGCCGCTCGCCTACTTCATCGCGACGCGGGCCACGAAGCGGAAGGCCCTCCTGATCGTGCTGCTCGTGATCCCGTTCTGGACGAGCTTCCTGATCCGGACCTACGCCTGGCTCCTGATCCTCGGCCCGGACGGCGTCGCGGGCTTCATCGGCGACCTGACCGGCAACGCGACGTTCCGGATCCTCGGCACGGAGCCGGGCGTCCTGCTCGGCCTCGTCTACGGCTACCTGCCCCTGATGATCTTCCCGCTCTACGTGACCCTCGAGCGGATGGACCGGACGCTCGTGGAGGCGTCGAAGGACCTGGGGGCCAGCCGCTGGGCGACGTTCCGCCAGATCACCCTGCCGATCACGCTGCCCGGCCTGATCACCGGCAGCATCCTCGTCTTCATCCCGATGATGGGCGAGTACGTGATCCCGCAGCTGCTCGGCTACGGGCAGGTCTACACGATCGGCAACCTGCTCTACTCGCGTTTCCTCGAGGCGCGGAACTGGCCCTCCGGCTCTGCCCTGGGGGTCGGCCTGATCCTGATCATGCTGGTCGTCGTCACGGTCTACGTCTGGTTCACGAACCGCGGCCGGACGGTCCGCGACGTGAGCGTGGTCTAGCCGCATGGCGTCGCCCGCGATCCCGGTTCCCGCGGCCCGCACGGTGGGCGGCCGGGCGAAGGCCGGCGTCGACCGCTACGGCCGGCTGGTCGAGGCCTGGCTGCGCGGCCACACCCTCCTCGTCTACCTGTTCCTGTACCTGCCGATCGTCGTGGTGGTCGTCTTCAGCTTCAACGGCACGGCCCGGCGGGTCACCCAATGGGACGGCCTCAGCATCCGCTGGTACGAGACGGTCCTCGCCAGCAAGGAGATCCAGGGCTACCTCCGGAACAGCCTGATCGTCGGCGCGTCCACGGCGGTGATCTCCACGATCATCGGGACGATGGCCGCGCTCGGCCTCGGGCGGACGCCGAAGTGGTTCCGGATGCCGTTCGACGCCCTGACCTACGTCAGCATCATCGTCCCGGAGCTGGTCATCGCCCTCGCGACGCTTGTGTTCTTCGCGAGCACGATCGGCCCGGACGGCGTCGTCACGTCGCTGACCGGGGTGCGACTCGGGTTCGGCTTCCACACGATCGTGCCGGCGCTGTCGCTGTTCAACATCAGCCTCGTCCTGCTGCTCGTCCGGGCGCGTCTGTCGGGGATGGACCGGACCCACGTCGAGGCGAGCTACGACCTGTACGGCACGCCCTGGCGGACGTTCTGGCAGATCACGTTCCCGCAGCTGCTGCCGGCGATCGTCGCGGGGTTCCTGCTGTCGTTCACGTTCGCGTTCGACGACTACCTGATCACCACGTTCGTGAACGGCCAGGGAACGTCGACGATGCCGCTCTACGTGTTCGGCCAGATCCGGCGCGGCGTCACGCCGGCGACGAACGCGGTGGCCGCGATCATGCTGCTCATCACCCTCTCGATCCTGCTGGGCGGCCAGCTGCTCACGCGTCGTCGCGGCGGCGGCGGCCGCGACACGTCCGTCGCGGGGATGATCGCCGAACAGGCCGCCTGAGCGGCGCCGGGCGGCCCTGCGCCGCCGGCTCGCGCCTCAAGGCTTCGCGGTCGCGTCCGTGGCACACCTTCACGAGCCTCTGTCCGTGTCGGAAGCCCGATCCGGGCCGATCCCCATGGTCTGCGCGTGCGTGACACGCATTGACCGCGCTGGCCATCGCTTCGGCGTTGCAACGTGGGCCTTGCCCGCGAGCAGGAAGTCGGGGCGCGATGCCGCTCAGTCGAGCAGGCTGAGGACGAACGCGACCCCGAACCCGAGCGTGGCGAGAAGCCCGGCGGAGCGGCCCGCGTTCTCGTAGGCCTCGGGGATCAGCGTGTCGGTGAGCATCGTCAGGATCGCGCCGCCGGCGAACGCGAGGATGACCCCGTGCATGATCCCGCCGACATCGGCGAGGACCGACCCGCCCAGGAGCGCCGCGATCGCCGACGCCATCACGACGACGAGCCAGAGCCGGAGGATCCGCGACCGGCTCCAGCCGGTCGCGAGCAGGCCCGCCGTGCCGGCGACGCCCTCCGGGATGTTCGACACGAAGACCGCCACGAGGAAGGCGATCCCGATCCCCTCGCCGCCGGCGAAGCTCAGCCCGAGGACGATCGATTCGGGCACGCCGTCGAGGGCGGCGCCGAGGACGATCGCGAGGCCCGACCCGGGCGAGGCCGGCCCGCCGACGGAGCCCATGCCCGCGGCGCCCATGCCGTCGATCGCCCGGTCACCCAGGAAGAACGTGATCGCGCCGAGGGCCAGACCCAGGGCCATCGGGAGCTGGCCCGCGAGGTCGTTCGCCTCCTCGACGAGCTCGAAGGCCACGGAGCTCAACAGCACGCCCGAGCCGAAGGCCATGACGAGCCCGAGCGTCCGCTTCTCGACGGGCCGGGTCAGCGCGATCCACGCGCCGATCACGAGCGACGACGCCGCGATGGCTCCCCATCCGGCGGCCTGGAGTCCGATCACTCAGGCGGCGGAGACGGGCTCCGGCTGGGCGATCCCCGCCTCGGCCGCGAGGAGGTCCGCCTTGTCGGTTCGCTCCCAGGGCAGGTCGAGGTCGAGGCGGCCGAAGTGGCCGTACGCCGCGGTCTGGCGGTAGATCGGCCGGCGGAGGTCGAGCGCCGAGATGATGGAGGCCGGGCGGAGGTCGAAGTGCTGCTCGATCAGCCGCTGGATGTCGGCGTCGTCGATCCGGCCCGTGCCGAACGACTCGACCGAGAAGGAGATCGGCCGGGCGATGCCGATGCCGTAGGCGATCTCGACCTCGAAGCGGTCGGCGAGGCCGGCGGCCACGACGTTCTTCGCGACCCAGCGGGCGGCATAGGCGCCGGACCGATCGACCTTCGTCGGGTCCTTGCCGGAGAACGCGCCGCCGCCGTGGCGAGCCATCCCGCCGTAGCTGTCGACGATGATCTTCCGGCCGGTCAGGCCCGCGTCGCCCATCGGCCCGCCGACAACGAAGCGACCGGTCGGGTTGACGTGCATGACCGGGTCGCTCGGCCGGAGCTCCGGCGGGATCGTCGGCAGGATCACGGCCTCCGACACGTCGTCCTGGAGGCGCTCGATGTCCACGTCCGGGTCGTGCTGGGCCGAGACGACGACCGTCCGGACCGCGACCGGGACGCCCCGCTCGTACTCGACGGTGACCTGCGTCTTGCCGTCGGGGCGGAGGTACGGCAGCTGGCCGCTCTTCCGCGCTTCCGAGAGTCGGCGGGCCATCCGGTGGGCGAGCGCGATCGGCAGCGGCATCAGCTCCGGCGTCTCGCGGCAGGCGAACCCGAACATCATCCCCTGGTCGCCGGCGCCCAGCTCCTGGGCGGCCGACGCGCCGTCGTCGCGGATCTCTAGGGCCGCATCGACGCCCTGGGCGATGTCCGGTGACTGGCCCTTGACCGAGACGAGCGTCCCGCAGGTCTGGTAGTCGAAGCCGTAGTCGGCCTTCGTGTAGCCGATGTCCCGGACGGTGTCGCGGACGACCTGCTGGAAGTCGATGTAGGTGTCGGTCGTGATCTCGCCGAGGACGATGACCAGGCCGGTCGTCGTCGCCGTCTCGCAGGCCACCCGGGCGTCCGGATCCTCGGCGACGATCGCGTCCAGGATCGCGTCGGAGATCTGGTCGCACATCTTGTCGGGGTGCCCCTCGGTCACCGACTCGGACGTGAACAGGTACTGCGACGCGTCGACGATGCTGGTCATGCATACCTCGGTGGGAGTTCCGCCGAGGGTATCACCAGCACCGCGCGCGGCTAGACTCCCGGGCGATGGAGACGCCCGCTCCGGCCGCCGAGGCCGATCCCGTCGCGCTGGATGCGGCCGATGAGCTGGGCACGTTCCGGCGCCGGTTCGTCATCCCGGATCCGGACGTCCTGTACCTGGACGGCAACTCCCTGGGCCGTCCGCCGCTGGCCGCCCTGGAGCGTCTCGCCCGGGTCGCCGCGGAGGAGTGGGCGGGCGAGCTGATCCGCGGCTGGGACCACTGGCTGGACGAGCCGCTCCGCGTCGGGAACCTCCTCGGGACCGAGATCCTCGGCGCCCGCGAGGACGAGGTCGCGATCTGCGATTCGACGACGGTCGACTTCTACCGGGTTGCATCGGCGGCGCTGGACGCCCGGGCCGGCCGCCGATTCATCCTCACGGACCGCGCGAACTTCCCGACGGATCGCTACGTGCTGGAGGGTCTGGCCCGCGACCGCGACCGGGAGATCGCCTGGCTCGATCCGGACGTGATCGACGGCCCGACGGTGGACAACGTGGCGGCGGTCCTCGACGCCCATCCGGGCGACGTCGCCCTCGTCACGCTGAGCCACGTCAACTACCGGTCCGCCGCGATCGCCGATCTGCCCGCGATCACCGCGCTCGCCCGCGAGGCCGGCGCCCTCGTCGTCTGGGACCTGTCGCACTCGGGCGGCTCGATCCCCGTCGGGCTCGCCGAGCACGGCGTCGACCTCGCCGTGGGCTGCACGTACAAGTACCTGAACGGCGGACCTGGTGCGCCGGCGTACCTCTATGTCCGGCGCGAGCTCCAGGCCGAGCTCCGCAACCCGATCCAGGGCTGGTTCGGCCAGTCCGACCAGTTCGAGATGGGCCAGGGCTTCCGGGCACGGCCGGGGATCGCCGGCTGGCTGACCGGGACGCCCGGGATCCTCGGCCTGGCCGCGGCCGAGGAAGGGATCAAGGTGTCGGCCGAGGCGGGCATCGACCGGATCCGGGCGAAGGGGATCGCCCTCACGGAATACGCGATCGCCCTCCACGACGCACTGCTGGCCCCGCTCGGGTTCACGCTCGGGTCGCCGCGCGATGCGGCCCGGCGAGGGGCGCACGTCTCCATCCGTCGCGACGACGCCCGGGACCTGACCCGGCGGATGATCGGGGCGGGGGTGATCCCGGACTTCCGGGCGCCGGACTCGATCCGGCTCGGCCTGTCGCCCCTGACGACGTCGTTCGCCGAGGTCCGTCGCGCGTTCGACGCCATCGCGTGGCTGGCAACGCGCTGACACGCTCGGGGGTGGGCTAGACCTCCATCCGCAATTCCTCGAGGTCGAGATCGCGTTCCACGATCCGGTGGACCTCGTCGGCGATGGCGCCGCGCTCGCGGAGCGTGAGGAGCGCCTCCCGTTCGGCGCCCAGGACCGCCATCCGGATCTGGCGATGCTCGATGAGCTCCTGCTCGGCCGCCTCGTCCCGCTGCTCCGGGTGCTTCGCGACGACCGCGTGCCGTGTCCGGTCCTCGTACTGCGCCTTCAACCGGTCGATGAGCTCCAGGTGGCCCGGCCACTGGACCGCCAGCTCCTCGAGCCGAGCGATCGCGGCCTCGGATGCCACGTACCGTGCGTACGCCTCCTCCTGGCCGGTGTTGCCGCCGTCGTCGATGCCCAGCGCCCGGATGATCAGCGGCAGCGTCAGCCCCTGCCCGACGAGCGTCGCGAGGATGACCGCGAACGTCAGGAAGATCACGAGGTTCCGCTCGGGGAAGTCGATCGGCAGCGCCAGGGCGGCTGCGAGCGAAACGACGCCGCGCATGCCCGCCCAACCGACGATGAACACGTTCCGCTCGGTCGGCCGCGGCTCGTGCTCGCGGATCCCGGCGTTGAACCGGCGTGGCAGATAGGCCGCGGGATAGACCCAGACGAGCCGCGTCAGGATCGTGGTCAGCGCCACCGCCACCGCGAGCCCGATCAGCCGTCCCGGTGAGAACTCCCCCAGGCCCTCGAGGATCTGCGGCAGCTGCAGGCCGAGCAGGATGAAGACCGTGCCGTTGATCAGGAACAGCAGGATCTGCCACGCCGCGACGCCGGACACGCGGACCGCGGAGCTCATCAGCCGCGGCGCGTCCCGGCCGACATAGATCCCGGCCACCACGCTCGCCAGCACGCCGGAAAGCTCGAACTGGGCGGCCGGCAGGTAGGCGGCGAGGGGCGCCAGGAACGTGACGACGATCGAGAAGACCGGGTCGTCGACGCGACTCACTGCCTTCGTCGTGAGCCAGCCGACGACGATCCCGATCGCGATCCCGCCGAACGCCGCCACCACGAAGGTCTGCCCCGCGTCGACGATCGACACGGCGGTGCCGCCGGCGGCCAGGATCGCCAGGCGGTAGAGCACGAGGGCGGTCGCGTCGTTCAAGAGGCTCTCGCCCTCGAGGATCGTGACCGTGCGTCGCGGCACGCCGAGCCGCTGGAAGATCGTCGTCGCCGCCGCCGCGTCCGGGGGCGCGACGATCGCGCCGAGGGCAAACGCCGCCGCCCACGGCATCTCGGGCACGAGCGCCTTCGTCACGCCGCCCACCACGAACGTCGTGAACGTCACCAGCCCGATCGCGAGAAGGAGGATCGGCCGGCGGAAGGCCTTCAGCTCCCGGATCGACGTGAAGTAGCCGGCCGCGAAGAGGATCGGCGGAAGGAACAGGAGGAAGACGAGATCCGGCGCCAGCTCGAATGTCGGGAGGTTCGGGATGAACCCGATCGCGAGGCCGCCGAGGACGAGGAGGATCGGGTACGGGATCCCGAGCTTCCGTGCGACGACGGCGAGGAACGTCGCGGCGAGGAGGAGGGCGAACAGCAGCTCGATCGCGAGGCCGGTCGCGCCGTCGGCGCCGGCCAAGAGGGCCGGGCCCGTCACGACGCCGCCCCCGGCCGACGACGACCACGAGGTCAGCAGGGGGAACGCCGGGCCGGTCACGCGCGCTGGCGCGCCTCGCTGGCGACGCCGGTCGCGACGTCACCGGCGGTCCCATCGCCGAGGAAGTGGACCTCGATCGGCTCGATCGGATCGGCCGGCTGGAAGCCGAACACCTGGCCGTAGAACGAGAGCTCGGCCTCGAACGCCCGGATGATGTTCTCGGCGTCGCGGAACCCGTGGTCCTCGCCCTGGAAGAGGACGTACGCGTGCGGCAGGTGACGCTCCCAGAGCGCATCGACGATCTGCTCGGCCTGGGCCGGCGGGACGATCCGGTCCTCTGCCCCCTGCAGGATCAGCACCGGGCAGGAGATCCGCTCGGTGAAGTTCAGCGGCGAGCGGTCGCGGTAGAGGTCCTTCCGCTCCGGGTACGGCCCGACCAGGCGGTCCAGGTAGCGCGACTCGAACTTGTGGGTCTGGCGGATGAACGTCTCGAGATCGCCGATCCCGAAGTAGCTCGTGCCGGCCGAGAACGCGTCGCTGAACGTGACGGCGCAGAGCGTCGTGTAGCCGCTGGCGCTGCCGCCGCGGATCGCCAGCCGCTTCCCGTCGACGATGCCCTCCCCGGCGAGCCAGCGCGCGCCCGCAACGCAGTCGGCGAGGTCCACGACGCCCCACTCGCCCTCCAGGCGCTTGCGGTAGTCGCGTCCGTAGCCGGTGGAACCGCCGTAGTCGACGTCGAGGACGGCGAACCCCCGGCTCGTGAAGAGCTGGACGAGGACCTGGAACGCGGTCGACGCCTCGGCGGTCGGGCCGCCGTGGCTCGTGACGATGAGCGGCGGTTGCTCGCCGGCCGGACCGTGGGCGGTCTGGCTGACCGGCCGGTAGAGGAAGCCGAACGCGGTCCGGTCGCCGTCGGTCGGGAACTCGATCGGCTCGCCGATCGAGACCTCCGCGGGCTCCGGCCGGAGGGCGGTCGAGCGCTTCAGCACCGAGGTGGCACCGGTCGCGATCTCCAGCTCCAGAAGCGCCCAGGGGCGATCCGGTGCTGCCGCCCGGAAGACCGCCTTCGGTCCGTCCGTGGCGACGTAGCTGATCTCGGTGAACGGCAGGTCGACGGCCGTCGCCGCGCCGCCCGGACCGATCCGGTACAGCCGGTCGCGGCCGCCGCCGCGGCCCACGCCGACGATGGATCCGTCATCCACGAAGGCGTAGTTCGCGAACTGGAACGCCCAGTCGGCGAAGGCGAACTCCGCCTCGATCGGCTCGCTCGCCCGGACCGGACGCTGGTCCGCGTCGAGTCGGAAGAGGTTCATCCAGCCGTCCGGCTCGGCGACGAAATGGAGGACGCCGGCCGGCGACCAGCGGGGCTGGGCGATCCAGTCCGACGGGCTGCCGGCGACGACCCGCGGATCGATCGGCCGCCCGTCCGCGTCGACGTCCGCGAGCACGAGCTCCGTCCCGTCCCAGGGCAGGTTCGGGTGATTCCAGCGAAGCCAGATCATCCGCCTGCCGTCCGGAGACAGCCGCGGGCTCGAGCAGAAGTCGGAGCCGTCGGCGAGGACCGTCACCTCGCCGTCGGCCAGGTCGATCGCGACGACGGCATTCTCCGCCTCGCCGTGCCGGGCCAGCGTCTCGGGCGCGTGGTCCTCGCGGATGGCGAGCAGCCGGTTCCGGGCCCGGTCCACGCTCAGGTCGGCGAACCGCCAGCCGCGATCGGCCGGCGTCAGCGCCTCGAGCGTGCCCGGCGCCGTCACGCGATGCAGGCGGCCGGTCGCGAACTCCGACACGACGACGAGGTCGCCGTCGATGACGTACGCGCCGCCCCCGTACTCGTGGACGCGGTCGCGGACGTTGAAGCCCTCGGGCGAGAGGCGCGTCTCGGTGCCGTCGGCCTCGCGCCGCACCAGCACCTGGCGGCCGCCCTCCTCGGGCCGACCCTCCAGCCACCAGCGCGCGCCGCCCGCCGCGCCGATCTCGGCGAACTGGACCGCGCCCTTCGTGAGCAGCTCGATCCCGAAGGGCGACGGCCACGCCCCGAAGGGGATCGCCGGCCGGTCGCCGGACGCGTCGGTCACGTGCCGTGCTGCCAGGACGAGACGTAGGCCTGTTGCTCGGGCGTCATCTCGTCGAGGGTGATGCCGAGCGCCGCCAGCTTGAGCCGCGCGACCTCCGCGTCGATCGACTCGGGGACGACGTAGACCCGCGGCTCCAGCTCGGCGTGATGGGCCGTCACGTACTCGGCCGAGAGGGCCTGGTTCGCGAAGCTCATGTCCATGACCGCGGCCGGATGGCCCTCGGCCGCACCGAGGTTCACGAGCCGGCCCTCGGCGATGAGGTGGACCTTCTTGCCGCCGAGATCGAACTCCTGGACGTTCTCCCGCGCGTCGCGGACGTGACCCTCGGCGATCTCGCGCAGCGCCTTCAGGTCCAGCTCGGCGTCGAAGTGGCCGGAGTTGGCCATGATCGCGCCGTCGCGCATCGCCGCGAAGTGCTCGCGACGG
>DATBGP010000120.1:0-6519 GCA_036557925.1 Candidatus Limnocylindrales bacterium
GGGCTGAAGGAGCACACGAGCAACCTCACCGCGATCGTGGCCGTGGCCGACGACGGCGGCTCGTCCGGCGTCCTCCGCGACCAGCTCGGGATCCCGCCCGTCGGCGACATCCGGCGCTGCCTCGCCGCGCTGGCCGACGACGAGACGCTGGTCGGCGAGGTGCTCGAGCACCGGTTCGCCGGCAAGCCGACCGATCCCGGTCCGGAGGCGGGCGGCCCGCTCGGCGGTCACCCGGTCGGGAACATCCTCCTTGCGGCGATGACCCAGATGGAGGACGGCGACTTCGAGGAGGCGGTCCGCCGCGCGAACCGGGTCCTGGCGATCCGCGGCCAGGTCCTGCCGGCGGCTGCGGTGCCGCTCACGATGCATGCCCGGCTCCACGACGGGTCGGTCCGCGACGGCCAGTCCGTGATCACGAAGTCGGTGGGGATCGCCGAGGCCTGGGTGACCCCGCCCAACATCGCCGCCTCCGCGGACGTGCTCGCGGCGATCGCGGACGCCGAGCTCATCCTCCTCGGTCCGGGCAGCCTCTACACGAGCCTCCTGCCGAGCCTCCTCCTGTCCGAGATCCAGGAGGCGATCTCGACCTCCAACGCGCTGCGCGTCTTCGTCGCGAACGTCGCGACCCAGAACGGCGAGACGACGGGCATGGACCTCGCCGACCACGTCACGGCCCTGTTCGCCCACACCGGCTCGGACATCGTCGACGTCGTGCTCGCGAACAACCGGCTCCTGCCCGCGGCCCTGAAGGCGCCTGCGGTGCCCGTCGAGCTCACCTGGCCGCCGGACATGGCCGCGCCGCCGAAGCTCGTGCTCGACGACGTGGTCGATCCCGACGCGGCCCAGCGACACGAGTCGCACAAGCTGGCCGCCGCGGTGCTCCGGATCCTCGAGCGCGAGGGGAGCGCGCGACGGCGCGCGTCGGTGGCCCGGACGGCTTGACGGCCCCAGGCGCCCCGTCGATGCAGGGTGACGCTGCGCCCCGTGACGCCCGCGAGCCGCGCGACGAAGCTCCGCGATGAGCGGCTCGGACCGCGACCTCGTCCTGGCGCTGCGAGCCGAGCTCGCGGCGATCGATCCGTCCCGGGCGTGCGACCGCCGGGCGGAGGCGGCCGGACTGGCGACGGGGCTGGCCGAACCCCGACGGAGGCGGGGCCGGGCGGCCGTCCGCGACGCGCCGGTCGCGCGACTGCTCGTCCGGCTGGCCCGCGACGCGGAGGCCGACGGCGCCGGCGCGACGGCGAAGGGGTTCGACTGGGACGCGTCGGCCGAGCATTGCCGGCTCGCCTGGTTGCGGGGCCTGTTCCTGTCGCACGGCTCGCTGAGCCTGGCCGGCGGCCGGACCCATCTCGAATTCGTCGTCGAGCCGGACGAGGCCGGCCGCCTCGCCGAGCGACTGACCGCCCTCGGCCTCGCCGCGTCGTGGCAGGTGCGGCGCGGCCGGGGCGTGGTGACGTGGAAGAGCGGCGACACGGTCGGGTTGTTCCTGCGGCGGATCGGTGCGACCGCGGCGCTCCTCGAGTTGGAGGCGCGCCAGGTGTCCCGAGCGCTGCGGGGCGACCTGAACCGCGTCCTGAACGCCGAGTCGGCGAACCTGCAGCGGGCGGTGGGCGCCGCGGGGCGGCAGGTGGCGGCGATCGAGGAGCTCACCGCGAGCGGCGAGCTGGCGGAGCAGCCGTACGTCGTCCGAAGCGTCGCCGAGGCCCGCCGCGAGACGCCGGAGGCCACGCTGACCGAGCTGGCCGAACGGCTCCAGATGCATCGGTCGGCGGTCCAGCGGGCGCTGGAGCGGATCGAGCGGCTCGCGGCGTCGCCGGACGACCGGCCCGCACCGTCCGGACGCCGGCCCATCGCCGCCGGCCGCTGATCGCCGACGCGTCGTCCTCGGACGCCCCGCCGGAGTCGACGGCGGCAACGCGCCCCAGGTGCCCTGCTCTGGCATGATTCGCGGCCATGCGTCCCGTGATCATCGCGGCCAACTGGAAGATGAACACCACGCCCGCCGACGCGGGCGAGCTCGCGACGACGATCGCGTCGCGGACGCGCGTGCCGGGCGTGACCCGGGTGATCTGTCCGCCCTACGTCTGCCTCGCCGCCGTCCGCGACGCGCTGGCCGGGGAGGACGTCGAGATCGGCGCCCAGAACGTCCATCACGAGCTCGCCGGCGCCTACACCGGGGAGATCAGCGCGCCGATGCTCGACGGGCTCGCGACGTGGGTGATCCTGGGCCACAGCGAACGCCGGCGGGACGCCGGCGAGACCGATCTCATCGTCGCGGCGAAGCTGGGTCGGGCACTCCTGGCCGGACTCCGACCGATCCTCTGCGTGGGGGAGTCCCTCGAAGTCCGGGAGGCCGGCGAGGACGCCGCGATCGCCCTGGTCCTCGCCCAGCTGCGGGGGGCGCTCGAGCCCCATGCGGGCGATGCTCTCGCGAAGGGCGGTCTGGTGATCGCCTATGAGCCGGTCTGGGCGATCGGAACTGGGCGGAACGCCAGCGGCCGGGATGCGGCGGTCATGGCCGAAGCGATCCGCTCCGGTCCCTGGGCCCGGCGCGTCGCCGGCGTCGGGGACTGGCTGCCGGTCCTCTACGGCGGCAGCGTGACCGCCGCGAACATCGGCGAGTTCCTCGCCGAGCCGTCGATCGACGGGGCGCTCGTCGGCGGGGCCTCGCTGAAGCCCGACGAGATGGCCGGGATCGTGGGCCGCGCCGGCGTCACCGCCGCCGCACGCCTGGCCGCATCCGCGTGAGCCGCCCGCGACCGATCGTCCTCGTCGTCATCGACGGCTTCGGCATCGGCCCCGTGCCCGCGGACGACGCGATCGCGGCGGCCGACATGCCGGTCTGGCGCGGCCTGCTCGCACGCTGGCCCCACGGCGTGCTCCGTGCCTCGGAGGATGCCGTCGGGCTGCCGGCGGGCCAGATGGGCAACTCGGAGGTGGGCCACCTGAACCTCGGCGCCGGAAGGCCCGTGCTCCAGGACCTGCCGCGGATCGACGCCGCGATCGCGGACGGCTCCTTCTTCACCCGGCCGGCGCTCCTTGCGGCCTGCGAGCGGGCGGCGCGTCCGGGCGGCCGGCTGCACATCGTCAGCCTGATCGGCCCCGGCGGCGTCCATGCCAACGACCGCCACCTCGTCGCGCTCGCCGAGCTGGCGGCCCGGCAGGGCGTCCCGGAGGTCCGGGTCCACGCGCTCCTCGATGGGCGAGACACTCCGCCCCGCTCGGCGATCCCCTTCCTGGGCGACCTGGAGCGCCGGCTCGCCGCGGCCCATCCCGACGCCCGGATCGCGACGGTCGGCGGGCGCTACTTCGCGATGGATCGCGACCAGCGCTGGGAGCGCGTCGCGCGCGGCTACGACGCGATCGTCCACGGGGTGGGGGAGCGGGCGCCGTCGGCCGTGGCCGCGGTCGAGGCGGCCTACGCCCGGGACGAGAACGACGAGTTCGTCACGCCGACCGTCATCGACGGCATCGATGGTCGGGTCCGTGACGGCGATGCGATCGTCCATGCGAACTTCCGGGCCGACCGGGCCCGCCAGCTCACCCACGCCCTAGCCGACGGCGACGAGTTCGACCGGTTCGACCGGTCGGCGGCGGGGCCGCGTCCGAAGGATCTCCTCGTCGTGACGATGACCGAGTACGAGGCGGGCCTGCCGGTCGAGGTCGCCTTCCCGCCGGAGGAGGCGTACTCGCTGGCCCACGCCGCGTCCGATGCGGGCTGGCGCCAGTTCCACGTGGCGGAGACGGAGAAGTACGCCCACGTCACCTACTTCTTCAACGGGGGTCGCGAGACGCCGCTGCCGGGCGAGGATCGCCGCCTCGTCCCGAGCCCGAAGGTCGCGACCTACGACCTGCAGCCCGAGATGAGCGCCCCGGGCGTGACCGATGCCCTCGTGGAGGCCCTCGGGTCGGACGACTATGACCTGGTCGTCGCGAACTTCGCGAACCCGGACATGGTCGGCCACACCGGGGTCTGGGCCGCTGCCGTGACCGCGGCGGAGACGGTCGATGCGTGCCTCGGCAGGATCGTCGGGGCGCTGGCCGCGCTGGACGGCGCGGATCCGTCGGGCCCCGGCTCGCTCCTTGCGATCACCGCCGACCACGGCAACGCCGACCGGATGCGCGACCGCGACGGCAACCCGGTGACGGCCCACTCCCTGAACCCGGTGCCGTTCCTGCTGGCGGGTCGGGCCGTCGAAGGGCGGCGGCTTCGGGACGGCGTCCTGGCCGACGTCGCCCCGACGGTCTGCGAGCTGGCCGGCCTGCCGCGCTGGCAAGGCATGACCGGGACGTCGCTGCTGGAGCCGCCCGGCACACGCTGACGGGAGCACGTCGGCGAGAGGCCCGCCGCACGGGATCCGCCGGAGCCCGTGCTATCATCCGCGCCGTTCCAGACGGAGGTCGATTCCCTTGAACCCGTTCCTGGCCATCGGCCAGATCATCGTGAGCATCGCGCTCGTCGCCGCGATCCTGCTCCAGGCCCGTGGCACGGGCCTCTCGGGCACGTTCGGCGGCGACTCGGCCGTCTACCGCAGCCGCCGCGGCATCGAGCGCCGGCTCTGGCAGTTCACGATCGTCCTGCTCGTCCTCTTCGTCGTCTTCTCGCTCGCGTCGTTCATCTTCGCGCCGACGACCGTCTGATCCGCGCCTGCCGAGGCGGCGAGACCGCTCCTGGGCAACCGCCCCGCTCCGACGTCTGACATGAACCGTCTCGACCGCGCCATCATCGCCGGCCTGGTCCTCGTCGTCGCGATCGCCGCGATCGCCATCGGCGGGCCGGCCCTCACCGCCCGGCCGACCCAGACCGCCAAGCCGTCTGCGGCCGCCACCCAGGCGGCATATCGCGAGGGCGTCCTCGGCCGCCCCACGTCCGTCAACCCGCTGGCCGCACGGACCGAGCCCGACCGGGACCTCGTCGCGCTCGTGTTCGAGGGCCTGATCACGCTCGATCCGGACGGCGACCCGCGGCCGGCGCTCGCCCGGTCCTGGGACACCTCGCCGGACGGCAAGACGTGGACGTTCCATCTCCGGCCCGATGCCCGCTGGCACGACGGCGAGCCGGTGACCGCCGACGATGTCGTGTTCACCGTCACGATGCTCAAGGATCCGGAGTACCGCGGACCCGGCGCCGGCTCGTGGAACGGCGTGACGGCCACGCGGGTCGACGACACGACCGTCCGGTTCGACCTCGACCCGGCAATCGCCGGGTTCACCTCGCTGGCGACCCAGGCGATCGCCCCCGCCCATCTCCTCGGCGACACGCCGGCGGCCGGCCTCGCCGACGATCCGTTCGGGACGCAGCCGGTCGGCTCCGGTCCGTACGCGCTCGTCGAGATCGACCGCGACCATGCCGTCCTCGAGCCGGCGAGCGCGGTCGCCGCGCCGGCCGATGCGGCGGATGCCACCCGGCCGCCGTCGATCGACCCGCTCGCGACGATCCGCGCGTCGGCGCATGACGAGGTGGTGGCCGTCCCCTCGATCGACCGGATCGAGATGCGCTTCTTCGACGACCCGGCGGCGCTGGCGGACGCGTT
Source organism: Candidatus Limnocylindrales bacterium (assembly GCA_036557925.1). Taxonomy (GTDB): domain Bacteria; phylum Chloroflexota; class Limnocylindria; order Limnocylindrales; family CSP1-4; genus CF-46. Next base: position 5,535 of record DATBGP010000120.1, read on the forward strand.
CCGGACCGGTCAGGTCGACGCCGTGTCGGGGCTGGATCCGGCCGCGGCGGGCGGGCTGCTGGACACGCCCGGGAGCCGGATCCTCCGCGACCCCGCGACCACGCTGACCGCCGTGGCCCTGAACCTCCACCCGGACCACCCCGAGTTCGCCGACGCGAAGACGCGCGAGGCGCTCCTGATGGCCATCGACCGGCCCCGACTCGTGTCGGTGGCCTGGAGCGGCTACGCGAGCCCCGCCGACACCCTGATCCCGCCGACCTCGTGGGCGTTCGACGCCAAGGCCAGCCCGCCCGTCGCCCACGACCTGAAGGCGGCCGCGAAGGCCCTGACCGACGCCGGCTGGAAGAAGGCGAAGGACGGCTGGCACCTCGGCAAGGCGGCCGACCCGCAGCGGATCGAGCTCCTCGTCCCGCAGCGCGACGCCAACCCGGTGCTGGCGGCGGTCGGCGCCCAGGTCGCCGCCGACTGGACGGCCCTCGGGTTCACGGTGACCGTGGAGGAGGTCGATCCCGCCGTGATCGCCGCCGACCGGCTGCGGACCGGCGACTTCACCGCCGCGATCGTCCAGGTCGCGGTCGGCCACGACCCGGACCTCTATCCGCTGCTGGCGTCCACCCAGACGCGGACCGGCGGGGCGAACGTCTTCGGACTGCAGGACGCGGCCCTCGACGACCTCCTCGAGACCGCCCGGACGCCCGCCCCGGACGACGCCCGGAAGGCCGCCTTCAGCGCCGTCGAGAAGCGTCTCGCCGAGGGCACCTACGTGCTCCCGATCGCCTGGCCGGACCGGGTCGTCGTGCTCGATTCACGGGTCGTCGGACCCGCCGTCCGGATCGTCGCGGAGGGGTCGGAGCGATTCTGGGATGTGCTAGACTGGCGCCTCGCTGACGACCGGTGAGCCTCCTGGCGACCCGGTCGACGGGTCGACGCCGAGGTGGCGAAACTGGCAGACGCGCTAGCTTCAGGAGCTAGTGCCCGCAAGGGC
>DATBGP010000121.1:0-11090 GCA_036557925.1 Candidatus Limnocylindrales bacterium
GGCAAGCGCCTCGACGTCGACGTCCGGCGGCGGGAGCAGCTCCGCCCCGACGGGGGTGCCGTCGACCTCCGACGGCGCGGCCTCCGTCGCCACGGCGGCCACGGCCGCGAGGTCCTGGACGAGGCGGGCGCGGGCGGACCGGGCCGCGGATCGGCGGCGGTTCCGGCGCCGGGCGCTGGATTGGGCGGGGCGGCCGGCCGTCACCGCGCGGGCCCGGACGCCGGCGGCTCGGACGGGCCGACGAGGGCGGCCAGGTCGCCGCGGGCGAGGAGCCGGCGGACCGCCTCGACGTCACCGGCGCCGATCGGTCGGGCTTCCTGGAACCGTTCGACGTCGGCCGGGCCGAACTCTCCGTAGCCCGTCGATGCGAGCGCGTCGGGGGCGCTGCCGAGGAAGGCGGACTCGTCGACGGCGACGACGATCCCGAGCGAATCGCTGCGGCAGCCGGGGCAGGCGATCTCGACGAAGACGAGGTCGTCGCGGCGGGCGAGGATGCGGACCCGATCGGTCGGGACGAGCTCGCCGCAGGCGGCGCAACCGACCCCGCCCGCGAGCGATTCGAGGTCGTCGCGCGGATCCATCGGCGGAAAGTCTACCGGGTCGGCCCGCTCGTCGTGCCCGGGACGGCCCGCCGCCGACGTGTCCGGCGGGTTGCGATGCGATACCCCCGGGGGGTATCATCGGCGCCCAACCCGTCCGCCCGGAGTCAACCGTGCCAGCCACCGCGAGCCGTCGCCCGTCGGCGCCGCCCGTCGACTTCCGCCACAGCTATTCGAAGGACAAGGCCAGCCTCGTCCGCCGCCTGTCGCGGATGGAGGGCCAGGTCCGCGGCATCGCCCGGATGATCGAGCGCGAGGAATACTGCGTCGACATCCTCCAGCAGACGGCCGCCCTCCGGGCCGCCGTCGACGCCGTCTCCATCCTCGTCCTCGAGGACCACGTCCAGGGCTGCGTCCGGACGGCCGCCGAGCGGGGCGAGGCCGACGAGTACGTCGACGAGGTGATCGACGTGGTCCGGAGGACGCTCGGACGGCCGGTCCGCGGGAGCAGTCGATCGGCCTGAGATGATCATGGCGAGCGACACGACCGCAGCGAACCGGTGCAGACCCTCGCGATCCCACCCCCCGTACTTCCGGTCATCGGCGCCCCGGCTGCCGGGTCATACCGGATTCGCGTCACACTTGCCACGATCGGGTCCCCGACCGATGACCGGCCGGCTCCACGATCCCGCCCCGGGGGACGGAATGCCCACATGACCGACCAGCGCCAGGACGGCCTGCCGCCCCAGCCGCCGACCGTCGCGCCGCCGGCTCGTTTCGTCGAGCGTCGGAAGACGTTCCGGCGGGCGGAAGATCGCGTCGCCCACGAGGAGAAGGTCCTCCTCGCGCGGGCGCTGGACGTCCTCGCCTCGGACGGGACCGCGGAGGATCGGCTGGCGGGGCTGCTGCGGCTCCTCGCCCGGACCGTCGGTGCGCGGCGCGTCGCGGTGGTCGCGGACGGCATCGACCGCCGGGCCGCCGTGGCGATCGACGTTGACGAGGATCCCGCCGAAGCGCAGCAGCTGGCGTCCTGGCTCGATGCCAACGCGCCCCGATCGCGGGCTCGCCGCGCGGCCGCGGGTCGGGCGCCGATCTCCTTCATCGTCGGTGGGCGGGCGCGACCGACGGACGAGACGGCCGAGACGAGCGAGGCGGCGGACCCGAACGGATCGAGCGAGGCCGAACCGGCGCTGGCGGCCGCGGCCAGCGCACCGCCCGATGCGAGCTCGCCGGCGGCCGCGAGCGCGGAGCCCGTCGACACCTCGCTCGACGCCGCCGTGGAGGAGCCCGAGGCGGCTCCGGCGCCCCGACACTTCGCGATGCTCCCGATCCCGACGGCCGGCGAGGTCACGCTCGGCTTCGAGTTCCGGCGTCCGGGCGACGCCGGCCGGCTCGCCGAACGCCTCCCACCGACGATGGCCCGCCACGCCGGCGTTGCCCTGTCCCTGGTCACCAGCCAGCTTGCCGGCGAGCGTGAGCTCGCCGGCCTGCGGGCGCGCGACGTCGAGCGGACCACCTTTGTCTCGACCGTCGCCCACGAGCTCCGGACGCCGCTGACCGGCCTCCGCGGCTACCTCGAGCTGATCCTCGGCGGTCAGGTCCTCGATTCGTCGGTCGAGCACGACTTCCTCGAGCGCAGCCGCTCCATCGTCGGCTCGATGACCGATCTCGTCGGCGACCTCCTGGAGCTGTCCCGCCTGGAGTCCGGGACGATCAGCCTCGAGATCGGTCCGTTCTCGATCGCCGAGGCCGGCGCCCAGGTCGCCTCGAGCCTGCTGCCGATCGCGATCGACCACGGGACGCGGCTCACGACCGCGCTGCCGCCGCGGATGCGCGTCGCGACCGGCGACCGGCGGCGCGTCGAGCAGATCCTCACGAACCTCGTCGCGAACGCCCTGAAGTTCACCCCGGCCGGCGGCAGCGTCGAGATCGAGGGGCGCGTCGACGGCCTGACGGCCGTCCTCGTCGTCCGCGACGACGGCGAAGGCATCCCGGCCGAGGACCGCGACCGGATCTTCGAGCGATTCCAGCGGCTCACCGGCCATGAGCGGGTGGCCGGGACGGGCCTGGGCCTGCCGATCGCCCGTGACCTGGCCCGCCAGATGGACGGAGACCTCGACGTCGCGTCCGTGCCCGGCGCCGGCTCCGCGTTCGTCCTGGTCCTGGCGGGGCCCGCCGCGGTCGAGCCGGCCGAGATCCAGGCCTCGCTCGCCCGCGCCCTCGAGGCCGAGGAGGTCGGGCTCGAGGAGCGGATCGTCCGCCGCGCGATCGCCGCCGTCGGAAAGGACGGCGATGGCACGGGCGATGACGATGCCGACGGTCGCCGGGCCCGGCTGCGGGCGCTGCCGTCGCTCCACGAGGACCGCCGCCGGGCCTGATCCCGGGTTCGTCGGATCGCGAGCGCGCGTCCAGTTGTCCACAGGATCGCGCCCGGATCGTGGATTCGTGGATAACCACATTGACGCCGTCGGCCGGGCCCCCTAACGTCCGGCATCCGCACCGACCGCCTGGTGACCGAGGCCGGCGAGGGGCACGGGGAGACCCGACCACGAACCGGACCGGCAACGGAAGGCCGGGATCGAGCGCGGTGTGACGTACGACGACGCCGGGAGCGGACCCCGGACGGCCCGCAGAGGCACGACCGACAGGAGGGGTGCCTGAGCCGTCCGCCGGACCCGCTCCCGACGCGCGTCGACTCCCTTCCGACCCTGCCAGTGGCGTACGGCGACGCCCTGGATGCGGGCCTGGCGGCGCTCGGGATCGACCTGGCCGCGGAGTCACGCTCGGCCGTCGACGACCACGTCCGGCTCCTGGTCGCCTGGAACGACGCGATCAACCTCACGGCCGTCCGCGAGCCGGCCGCCATCGCGGTCCGGCACGTCGTGGATAGCCTCGCCGGGCTGGATGTGCTCCGGGCACGCTCGATCGAGCGGTTCGTCGACCTCGGCAGCGGCGGCGGGTTCCCGGGCCTGCCGCTCGCGGCCGCGGCCGGAGCCCGGGCCCTCCTCGTCGATTCGATCGCGAAGAAGGCGCGCTTCCTGGAGGCCTCCGTCGAGGCCGTGGGGCTGGCCGGCCGGGTCGGCGTGGCCGCGCGGCGAGCCGAGGACCTGGCCCGCGATCGCGAGGAACGCGGTCGCTGGCCGGCCGTCACCGCGCGGGCCGTGGCAAGCCTGGCCGACCTCGTCGAGCTGGCCCTGCCGCTGCTCGCGCCGGGTGGCGTCCTCCTCGCCTGGAAGAGCGGCTACCCGACCGATGCCCTCGGGCTCGGCGGCGAGCTGTCGGCCGCGGAGACGGCCCTCGCCGCCGTCGGCGACGGCTCGATCACGGTCGGCCCAGCTGCCGCCGACGTCGCCGGGACGCGAGCGCCCGCCGTCGCGTCGATCGCCGATCATCGGATCGTCGTCGTGGAGCGCGGACGGCGCCCGATCGGGGACCACTGGCCGCGCGATCCGGCGGCCCGCAAGCGCCGGCCCTGGTCCTGAGCGCGACGGCGGACGTCGGCGCGGCCCCGGGGACGCTGAGCCGGCTCGGGCGGTGCGGAGGCGGCCCAGGCCAAGGCGCGCGGGAGCACCCGGGCGAGCACACTCGGGCGTGCGTGAGCGAGCGCGCGGACCGCGCAACGCAGGCATTCGGCCGCGTCGGCGCCGCCCGGGTGACGCTAGGCTCTCCTGAATGCGCGTGGCCGTGCTGTCGGACATCCACTCCAACCTCGTCGCCCTCGATGCCGTCCTCGCGGGGGCCGGCAGCGTCGACGCCGTCTGGCATCTCGGCGACGTCGTCGGCTACGGCCCGGAACCGGACGGCGTCGTCGAACGCCTCGTCGCCGTGGGTGCGGTCGGAGTCGCGGGCAACCACGATCGCGCCGCGGTCGGGGGCCGCGAGATCGACTGGTTCAACGAGGACGCGAAGGCCGCGATGGAGTGGACCCGCGGAAGGATCTCGGCCGCGACGGTCGACTGGCTCCGGGCCCTGCCCGAGACCCGCACCGAGTCGGAGACGCTCCTCGTCCACGGCAGCCCCCGCGACCCCATCTGGGAGTACGTGATGAGCGCCTCGATCGCCCGGGCGAACTTCGAAGTCCTCCCGACCCGCGTCGGCCTCTACGGGCACACCCACCTGCCGGCGGCCTGGGCGAGGCACGGCGACCGGGTGACCGGCCACGTCCCCGATGACGGCCCCACGGTCGCGCTCGGCGGCGACGACGCGTTCCTCGTGAACCCCGGCAGCGTCGGCCAGCCGCGCGACGGCGACCCGCGCGCCGGCTGGCTCGAGCTCGACACCGCGACCTGGACCGGCACCTGGCATCGCGTCGCGTACGACGTCCGCAGCGTGCAGGCGGCGATGCGCGACGCCGGCCTGCCCATCCGCCTCGCGGAGCGGCTGCAGCATGGACTCTGACGTGACCCGCATGCGTCCGTGATCGGCGGCCGCCGATCGCTCCAGGGCCGCAAGCCCGGCGACCGTCGGGTTCGGGTCGAGCGGCCCCATGCCGCCCTCTTCCGGTGGACCGGCCCCGGCCAGCTGACGGCGAAGGACGCTGCCTTCGTCCCGACGACGAAGACCGGCCAGCTCTACGCCCGCGCCAAGGCGCTGCTCCTGGGGCGGCCGCTCGCGAGCGAGGAGGAGATCGGCGAGCGGCTCTCGAAGAAGAAGGCCCTCGCGATCTTCAGCTCCGACGCGATCAGCTCGTCCGCCTACGCGACCGAGGAGATCCTCCGCGTCCTGATCCTCGGCGGCGTCGTCGCAATGAGCCTGGCCCTGTGGGTCAGCGCCGGGATCGCGGTGCTGCTGATCGTCGTTGCGATCAGCTACCGCCAGATCTGCATCGCCTATCCCACCGGCGGCGGGTCGTATTCGGTCTCGAAACGGAACTTCGGCAGACGCGTCTCGCTGATCGCCGCATCGGCCCTGATGATCGACTACGTGATGACGGTCGCGGTCTCGACCGCGTCGGCGATCGAGCAGGTGACCTCGGCCTTCCCCGCGCTCATCGACCTCCGCGTCTTCCTCGGCGTCGGGGTCATCGGCCTGATCACGGTCGGCAACCTCCGCGGGCTCCGCGAGGCCGGCAACATCTTCGCGATCCCGACCTATCTGTTCGTCTTCTCGGCCCTCGCGATGATCGCGATCGGCGGGTATCGAATCGTCTTCCTCGGCGAGGGAACGCCCTACGACGAGGCGACGATTGCCGCGCAGGTCGGCGGCGAGTTCCAGGCGGTCACGCTCCTGCTCCTGTTGCGAGCATTCGCCGCCGGCGCCGTCGCGCTGACGGGCACCGAGGCCATCGCGACGGGCGTGCCGGCGTTCAAGCCACCCGAATCGAAGAACGCCGCGCAGACGCTCGGGGTCATGGCGGCCCTCCTCGGCGTGCTCTTCATCGGGCTGACGTTCCTCGCCGTGAACTTCGGGATCACCCATCTCGAGCAGCCCGAGGTCCAGACGGTCATCAGCCAGATCGCCCGGCGCGTCTACGGCGACGGGACGCTCGCCTTCTTCCTGTTCCAGGCGTTCACGGCCCTGCTGCTGGCCCTCGCGGCCAACACGAGCTTCAACGCGTTCCCGCGGCTGCTCGCGCTCCTCGCCATCGACGGCAACATGCCCCGCCAGCTGTCATTCCGCGGCGATCGGCTCGCGTACAGCTACGGGATCATCGCGCTGGCGGCGATCGCCGCCTCGCTGATCGTCGTGTTCAACGGCGAGACCCACCTGATCATCCCGCTCTACGCGGTCGGGGTCTTCATCGACTTCACGATCAGCCAGGCCGGCATGATCCGGCATTGGCGCCGCGAGCGGCCGCCGGGCTGGCGGCGACGGCTCTCGATCAATGCCTTCGGCTGCCTGCTCACGGCCGTCGTGGCGGTCGTGGTGACGGTCGCGAAGGCGCCCGAGTCCCTGATCGTCATCGTCCTCATCCCGTGCCTGGTCGCGCTGATGCTGTTCATCCACCGCCAATACACCTCGCAGGAGCAGGAGCTCGCCGTCCGCGACGACTACCTGGTGGGTCTGCCGCACCGCGAGCAGCGCGTCGTGATCCCGGTCAACGGGATCAACCGGGCAGTCGTCCAGGCAATCACGTTCGGCCGGACGCTGGCGACCGACGTCCGGGCGGTGTTCATCACCGAGGACCCGGACCTCGGCGAGGCGATCCGGAAGAAGTGGGAGCGCCAAGTGCCGGGCGTGCCGCTCGTGATCGTCGAGTCGCCGTATCGGGCGCTGGTCGGACCGTTCACCGCCTACCTCGACGTCCTCGACCTCGCCTGGCCGCCGGACAGGGACGCCCCGATCACGATCGTCGTCCTGCCCGAATACGTGGCCCGGCACTGGTGGGACCGGCTGCTGTATAACCAGTCCGCCAAGCGCCTCAAGTCGGCGCTCGTCGGGCGCGAGCACACGGTCATCGCGGACGTCCCCTACCGCCGCGGCCACTGACCCGGGCTCCCACCCGCCAGATCGGAGAGCGATGATCGGAGGCCGCCGGCCGCTGCAGGGCCGGAAACCCGCGGACCGGCGCGTCCGCGTCGCACGCCCGCACTCGCCCTACTTCCGGTACACCGGCCGGAACCAGCTCGTGGCGAAGGCGGCCGCCCACGAGCCGAAGACGGCTGTGGGACGGTGGTGGGCGGGCGTCCGGCGGGTCGCGATCGGGCGGCCCCTCGCCAGCGAGGAGGAGATCGGCGAGCGGCTCTCGAAGAAGAAGGCCCTCGCGATCTTCAGCTCCGACGCGATCAGCTCGTCCGCCTACGCGACGCAGGAGATCATCCGCGTCCTGGCCACCGCCGGCGTCGCCGCCCTGGCGTTCTCGGTCCCGGTGTCGATCGCGATCGCGATCCTCCTGGCGGTCGTCTCGACCTCGTACCGCCAGGTCTGCCGGGCCTACCCGAACGGCGGCGGCGCCTACGCCGTCGCGAAGGAGAACCTCAGCCAGCTGTTCGGGCTGATCGCCGCGGCGGCGCTGCTCATCGACTACGTGATGACCGTCGCCGTCTCGACGGCCTCGGCGATCGGCCAGATCGTGTCGGTCGTGCCGGACCTCGACGCGGTGAAGATCGAGATCGCGGTCGTCGTCATCGCCCTGATGACCGTCGCGAACCTCCGCGGCCTCCGCGAGTCCGGGAACATCTTCGCCGTCCCGACCTACGCGTTCGTGTTCCTGGCCCTGCTGATGATCGGGATCGGGTTCTTCCACATCGTCACGGGCCAGGCCCAGCCGATCGACACCCCGAACGCCGACGTCCTGACCGGCGGTGAGCTCTCGATCTTCCTGCTGCTGAAGGCGTTCGCCGGTGGGTCGGTCGCGCTGACCGGTGTCGAGGCGATCGCGAACGGCGTGCCGGCGTTCAGGCCGCCGGAGGCGAAGAACGCCGCGAACACAATGACGGCGATGGCGATCCTCCTGGGGATCCTGTTCATCGGGATCACGATCGTCGCCCACGCCTACCAGATCCTGCCGACGGTCGGCGATATCCCGACCACCGTCTCGCTCGTCGCGGCGACGTCGTTCGGCTCGGGCACGGTCCTGTTCGTGCTGTTCCAGGCATCGACCGCGCTCATCCTGTTCCTCGCGGCCAACACGTCGTTCAACGCGTTCCCGCGTCTCGGGGCGATCCTCGCCGTCGACGGCTACATGCCCCGGCAGTTCGCCTTCCGCGGCGATCGCCTCGCGTACTCCTGGGGCATCGTCCTCCTGGCGTCGATCGCCGCGTTCCTGATCTGGCTGTTCGAGGGCAACGTCACGGCCCTGATCCCGCTGTACTCCGTCGGCGTGTTCGTCTGCTTCACGCTGAGCCAGATCGGGATGGTCATCCATTGGCGGCGAGTGCGGGACAGCGGCTGGGTCTGGCGCCTCGTCGTGAACGGGTTCGGCGCGGTGCTGACCGCGGTCGTCCTGGTCGTCGTCGTGAGCGTGAAGTTCGTCGACGGCGCGTATCTCGTCGTGATCCTCATCCCGGTCCTCGTCGGGCTCATGCTGTTCATCCATCGCCAGTACGACGCCTCGCGGCGGGAGCTCGCCGTCAAGCCGAACCTCGTGTTCCGGAACCCGAGCCGCGAGGAGCGGGCGGTCGTGCCGATCCCCGGGGTCAACCGGGCGGTCATCCAGGCGGTCAACGTCGCCCGTTCGATCTCCGACGACGTCCGGGCGGTCTTCATCACCGAGAATTCCGAGGACGGCGAGGAGACCCGCGACCGCTTCGAGCGCCAGCTGCCCGGCGTGCCACTCGTCGTCGTCGAGTCGCCGTACCGGGCGTTGACCGGCCCGCTCGAGGCGTACCTGGACGTGCTCGACGCGGCCTGGCCGCCCGACAAGCCCGCCCCGATCACGTTCGTCGTGCTGCCCGAGTACGTTGCGCGACGGTGGTGGGAGCGGATCCTCTACAACCAGTCCGTGAAGAGGCTCCGCAGCTCGCTCCTGGGCCGGCCCCACACCGTCGTCGTGAACGTGCCGTATCGACGCGAGGATCCGACGCTCTTCGATCGGACGCCGGTTGCCGACGAGGCGATCGGTCCCGACCCCGGGGAGGAGCGCGGAGACGAGCCCGACGCGTCGCCGAGGCCGGGCGCCGCCTGACGTCGCCGGCCGCGAGTCGCCCACTCCCGCCGCCTCTCGAGCCTTCGCCGCGGTCGAACCGGTCAGACTTGCATGGGAGGACTGTTGGCGCAGGCCCACGGCGCATTCCGACGCTCCATCGAGCATGGTCGCGGGGGCTCACGCACGGATCGGGGCGTCGGACGATCCCAATCAGCCTCGGCGGACCCGCGCGTCCGATGTGACCGTTCCTGCGTGCAAGTCTGACCAGGTCGCGGGCGGTTCCGAGCGCCAAGGTCCTCCCGATGCAAGTCCTGACCAGGTGGCGGCGCCGGGATCGCCGTTCGGGCGCGAGCGCCTCACGTCGGTGGTAGAGTCGCCGCCGTGCCAGAGCCCACCGCCGCTCCCCCGTTCCGGCGCGCCGTCGTCGCGCTGTCGGGACACCCGAACGGCATGCGGCTCGTCCGCCTCGTGGCGGAGCTCGCGAAGCCGCACAAGGCCGAGCTGGTCGGCGTGCACGTCGTGGAGGTCGACTGGTCGATGCCGCTCGACATCGACGTGGCCGGCCGCTCCGAGGAGATCCAGCAGGTGCTCGATCTCGCCGAAGGCACCGCCGAGGAGGCGGGCGTGAAGCTCGAATCGGTCCTGCTCCAGGCGCGCGACGTGGGCGCCGCGCTCGTCGACGAGGCCGTCGAACGCGACGCCGACCTGCTGGTCGTGGGGCTCGCCTACCGGACCAAGTTCGGCGGTGACTTCGCGATCGGGCGGACCATTCCGTACATCCTGAAGAACGCTCCCTGCGCAGTCTGGGTCGTGCGCGAGCCGATCCAGGAGGAGAACACGTGAAAACCGTCATCGTCGGGTGTGGCCGGGTGGGCTCGGTCCTCGCCGACAGCTTCGACAAGGCCGGTCACGACGTGATCGTCATCGACACGTCGACCGGGGCCTTCGACCGCCTGCCGGGAAGCTTCCGGGGGGCCGCGATCCGCGGCGACGGCACCGACGAGGACACGCTCCGCCGCGCCGGCGCCGCCGGCGCCGACCTGTTCATCGCGATGACCGAGGGCGACAACCGGAACGTCATGGCGAGCCAGCTCGCCGCCGAGGCCCTCGGCGCGAAGCAGGTGATCGCGAAGGTCAACGACCCGCTCCGGGCCGCGGCGTACGCGGATCTCGGGCTCGCGACGCTCTGCCGGACGAACCTCATGGCCCAGGCGGTCAGCGACTTCCTGGACCTCGGGCTGACGTACGGCCCGGGCCTGTCGCGGGCCACCGGCCAGCACCCGGGCGGCGCCCATCACGGCGGCGACGCGGCCGGACCGGCGGCGCCCGCGGCCGCCGCGGAGCCCGCCCCGACCACGGACCAGGGCGCGCTCCCCGGTCCCGGCTCGGCGCCGGCCGGCGGTTCGAGCCCCGACTTCGATTCCCCGAACGGATCCCTTCCGACGCAGGTCGCGTCGACCATCGCCCGGGAGGGCTGAAGACCCGTGTTCGTGCTCGTCATCGGTGGCGGCAAGGTCGGCTACTACCTCACGAAGGAGCTGATCGACAGCGGCCACGAGGTCGTCCTCATGGAGAAGGACAAGGACCGCGCCAACCAGATCGCCGACGAGATCGGCTCGATCGTCATCGCCCACGACGGCTGCGAGGGCAAGTACCTCGCCGAGGCCGGCGCCAACCGGGCCGACATCGTGGCGGCCGTGACCGGCGACGACGAGGACAACCTCGTGATCTGCCAGATGGCGAAGCACCACTTCGACGTCCCGCGGACGATCGCCCGGGTCAACAACCCGAAGAACGAGGAGCTGTTCAAGCATCTCGGGGTCGACGAGCTGATCAGCCCGACGCGGATGATCCTCGGCTCGATCGAGCAGGACATCCCGGTGCACGAGCTGCTCCACCTCGCCGCGCTCGGCGAGGGCGAGCTCGAGCTGATCGAGGCGCACCTCCAGGCCGGCTCGCCGGCGATCGGCCGGGCGCCGAAGGACATCCCGGTGCCGGAGGGCTGCTCGCTCTTCGCGGTGATC
>DATBGP010000122.1:0-8721 GCA_036557925.1 Candidatus Limnocylindrales bacterium
GACGAGCCGGCGTTCGGCGAGGACGACGAGGCCGTAGCAGGCGATGCCGAGCAGGGCGATCGTCACGAGGGTCGCGAAGAGCAGCGGGATGTCGAACAGGCTCCCGCGGGCGAGGTTGACGAGGACGCCGAGCCCGCGATCCGCGCCGGCCCACTCCCCCACGATGGCGCCGACGACGGCGAGCGTGATGCCGACCCGGAGCCCGCCGAAGATCGACGGCAGCGCGGCCGGGATCTCGACGTCGAGGAGGATCCGGCGCGGGGTCGCGCGAAGCGATCGGGCGAGCTCGAGGAGGCCGCCGTCGACCGACCGGATCCCGACCATCGTCGAGATCGCGACGGGGAAGAAGACGATCAGTCCGCAGATCACGACCTTGGAGAGCAGCCCGGGGCCGAACCACAGCGCCAGAAGCGGAGCCAGGGCGAGGATCGGGACGGCCTGGGCCGCGACGAGGTACGGCGACGCGACCCGCTCGACCGCGCGCCATCGCGCCAGCGCGTAGCCGACGACCATCCCCGCGCCGGCCCCGACGACGAAGCCGAGGAAGACTTCGACGATCGTCGTCCAGGCGTGGGGGGCCATCGTGCCGTCGGTCCAGGCGGTGAGGAATCGGGCGGCGACCAGCTCGGGGGCGGGCAGGATGAACACCGGCAGCCCGGTGACGATCACGACGAGCTTCCAGACGACGAGGAACGCGACGAAGGCGGCGACGATCGGCCAGACCTGGCCGACGAGACCGCTCCCCGCGCCGCGGGCCGCGGCCGGGTTCGCCTCCGGGGCGGCCACGGCCGTCATGCCGCCAGCTCGCCCAGCTCGAGGTGCCGGCGGATCTCGGCCGCAGCCTCGGAGGCAAGCGACTGATCCAGCGTGGCGAGCGAGCGCGGGCGAGGAACGTTGATCCGGATCTCCGCGGCGACGCGGCCGGGCCGGGGGGTCAGAACGAGGACCCGATCGGCCATCAGGATGGCCTCGGGGATGCTGTGGGTGACGATCACGACGGTCGTCGCCGTGCGCTCCTGCAGGCTCAACAGCTCGAGGTTGAACCGCTCGCGGGTCAGCGCGTCGAGGGCGCTGAACGGCTCGTCGAGCAGGAGGACCGCGGGAGCCAGGGCCATCGATCGCGCGAGTGCGGCCCGCTGCCGCATCCCGCCGGACAGCTGGACCGGCCGCAATTGCGCCGCCTCCTCGAGACCGACGACGTCGAGCAGCTCCGCCAGGCGGGCGTCGATCCGGTCGCGCGGCCAGCCGGCGAGCTCCAGCGGCCAGGCGACGTTGCCCGCGACGTCCCGCCACGGCAGCAGGCGCGGCTCCTGGAACACGAGCCCGATCCGCGGATCGGGCGCATCGATCTCGGCGCCGTCGAGCGAGACTCGGCCTCGCTCGGGTCGCAGGAGGCCGGCGGCGACCCGCAGGAACGTGGACTTGCCGCAGCCGTTCGGGCCGATCAGGGCGACGATCTCGCCGGGCGCGACCGAGAGCAACAGCCCGTCCAGGGCCACCGTCGGCGGGGCACCGCGCTGCCCCGAGGGGAACGACACGCGGACGTCCTCCGCGACGAGCGCGCCGGCGGTCACGAGACCGCCACCAGGTCGCGGACGATCGGGGCGATCGCCGGGTGCAGGCGGCGATACGCGGCGTAGGTCGCGTCGTAGCGCTCTCGGGTGCCGGTTTGCGGCTCGAGCCGGCGGGACACCCGGGTCATCCCGCGGATCGCCGCGGGCAGGTCCGGCCAGGCCCCGACCGCCGTCGCTCCGACGATCGCGGAGCCCGCAACGGCCGTCTCGAGGACCGCCGGCACCTCGACCGGGAAGCCGGTGACGTCGGCCTTGATCTGGTTCCACGTCTCGCTCCGGGCCGGTCCGCCGCAGACTCTCATCGCCCGGACCTCGGCGCCCGCCGCGAGGATCGATTCGGCGACGTGGCGGATCGCGAACGCCGATGCCTCGAGGATCGCTCGCGTCAGATGCGCGCGGCCGTGGCCCAACCCCAGCCCGGTGAACGCGCCCCGCGCGGTCGGGTCCCAGAGCGGCGACCGCTCGCCGGCGAGGTACGGCAGGAACACGACCCCGTCGGCGCCCGGCGGGATCGTGCCGGCCTCCTCGATCAGCCGCTCCGTGGCGGCGGCGCCGCCGAGGACGTCGAGCCGGAACCAGTCGAGCGCCCGGCCGGTCGCCGCCATCGCGCCGCCCACGGAGTAGAGCCCGGGGAGCGGCGCGATCGTCGAGAACGAGCCCGGAACGTCGAGCGGGCGATCCCAGTAGACGCCGAAGCCGCCGGCAGACCCGCCGGGGTCCATCGCATCCGACGCCTGGAGCATCCCCGCGCCGTGGAAGCTGGCCCAGGCGTCGACGATCCCGGCGACGACCGGGACGCCGGGCCGGAGGTCGAGCGACCGCGCGGCTTCGGGGAGCAGCTCCCCCACGACCGTGCCCGCGCGCACGGCCGGGGCCACCTTGTCCGCCGGCAGGCCGACGTCGCGCAGCGCCGACGCATCCGGGAAGGGCTGCCGGTCGACGAGGCTCGTCGTGGCCCGCCCCGTGAGGCGCATCGCGATCGCATCCCACGTCGCGAGGTACCAGCGCGTGGCCGCCGCGGCCGCGGGCGCGTGTCGCTCCAGCCAGAGAGCCGCCGGCAGTCCCGCCAGGCTCCAGCCCTGGAGGCCGGTCGCGGAAGCGAGCTCCGCCTCCTCGGCCGTCGATCGGGTGTCCTGCCAGATGATCGCGGGATGGGTCGGACGTCCCGCATCGTCGACCGGCACGAGGGTGGGCCCATGGCCGTCGATCCCGATCGCGCAGACCTCGCCCACGTCGAGGCGAACGAGCTCGCGAACGGCGATTCCGATGGCACCCCACCAGGCGTCGGGATCCTGCTCGGCTCGGCCGATCGCGGGGTCGACGTCCGTGGCATACCCGGCTCGGGCCAGCCCGAGGAGGCGGCCGTCGAGCCCGACCAACCCGACCTTGACCTCGGTCGTCCCGAGGTCGATCGCGAGGACCGCCGTCTCGCGGCTCACGATCCGCGTCCCACGCGGTCGGCGACGTCCAGCTCGAGGACGGCCTCGGCCGTCGGCTCGTCCGTCACGAGCGAGGTCAGCATCCGGCCTCGGAGCGCGCCGAGGATCGGGCGGACCTTGCCCGCGCCGCCGGCCACGCCGATCCGGACGGGGATCCGGCCGAGCTTCCGGGTGTCGAAGGCGATCGTCCGATCGCGGAGCGCGTCGCAGACGAAGCGGCCATCGAGGTCGTACGGGCTCACGAGCACCTCGCCGACCGCGCCGTCGCGCTCGAGGGCGGCGGCGATGTCGGGACCGATCGCGCCCGCGCCCCAGGTCGGCCCGCCGATCCCGAACGCGATGACCTCCAGGCGACCCCAGATCTCGGCGATCCGGCGGACGCCGGCGTCGGCCATCAGCGCGCGTTTCGTGGCGGGATCGTCGACGAGGCCGGGCGCCAGCAAGCCGATCGGCAGCCCGCCGATCCCGTCGGCGACGCGCCGGAACGGCTCCCGGGCCGGCCCCGCGAACCAGTAGCCGCCGCACAACGGCACGACCGTGGCGCCCGTTTCGTGGAGCGGCTCGTCGGCGGCGACGGCATCGGCCACCGCGGAGATCGAGGCGCCGTCACCGATCCCGACGACCGCGCCGTCGCGGATCGAGCCGCGCAGGACCTCCGCCGCGAGCCGGCCGATCATCCGCCGACTCACCTCCTCCGGACCGACGAGCGCCGGCGAGAGGTGGACCGAGGCGAGGCCGAACCGCGCGCGAAGCTCGTCGCCCGCCGTCGAGCCGACGGACGCCTGGTCGACGATCCGGATCTCGACGATACCCTCCGCTCGGGCGCGCTTGAGCAGGCGCGAGACCTGCGGCCGCGTGACGCCGAGAAGCTCCGCGACGCGCGACTGCGTCTCGCCGAGCTCGTAGTAGAGCCGGCTGGCCTGGATCAGCTGCTGGAGATCGGACACGCCGGGTTCGGCTCCTGCACATCTGTACGATACAAATGTGCAGTTTCGGCGCCCGCGGCTCCGGCGTCAACCGGCCAAGAGCATCCGGGAATCCGAACGGCCCGGGCGGGACGCCCGGGCCGTTCGATGCGGGGAGAGGCGAGGGACGATCAGCTCGGCATCGGGCCCATCGCGTGATGCGTGTGCTCGTAGCCCTGCCACGGCGTCCCGATGAACGGGAAGCTCGTCAGGAACGCCTTGTCGTTCCCATCCACGCCGTCGCCGATCAGGTTGTTCGGCGTCCGGTTCGGCACGCCGAGGACCGCGTTCAGCGTCGGGCCATAGCCCTCCACCACGGCGCGGAGCTCGATGTCCGTCACGTCGTCCAAGAGCCGCCGCCCGTTCGGGAAGCCGCAGAGGTCGCCCTCCAGGGCCCCGAGCCGGCTCGGCGTTCCGCCACCGGTCACTCCGAACACGCAGGCCCCCGGGGCGTTCGGCTTGATCCCGGTGTTGACCCGGAGCATGTCGGCCATCGTCGAGCCGGTCCGGGTGTAGTGCAGCCCGGTCGGCACGGTCGCCGACTTCGGGATGTCAAGCCCGGTCAAGAGGATCGCGACGAGGTCGTTCCGGTTCGTCGTGGCGGCGTCATCCAGGGCCGCATAGAGGACATTGGCGACCGCCGTCAGCTCGGGCGCCTTGTAGTACTTCGCGAACTGGGCGTCCTTGGCGGGACTCTGGCGGTTCCAGTAGTCCTTCTTCGTCTTCGGGATGACCACCTCGTTGATCAGCGGGTTGCCCAGGCGCGAGACCTGAACCCACGGACCGCGACCGCGGATCGAGCCGTCGGAGGCGATGATCCGCTGCTGCTTGCGGAGCGAGCTGGCCCAGATGCCGAGGACGGCGTCGCGGTCGTTCGGGCCGGTCGGCTGGGCGCGGTCCTTCGTCAGCCGGTTGAGCGGGATGTCGAGCGCGATCGAGTTCGTGTTGAACCCGCCCACGCCGTCCACGCCCGCCGCGGCCGGCTGCGGGATCGCATGGAGCGCGTTGAACGGCCGGAGGCCGGCGAGGTCGAACACGGAGCCGAGATCGACGAAGAACGCGTCGTCGCGCTGTCCGGCGAAGACCTTCGTCCCGTCCTTCAGCGTGTAGACGGCCTGCGCCGCGGTGGCGTCGTAGTTCGGGGCGGAGCGGGGTCCGACGTTGGCCGGCGCGGTCCGGAGCGTGCCTCGCGAGCTCGTCTGGTTCGTGCCGTTGCGGCGGACCGTGTAGGTCTGCTTCTCGAGCAGGTTCACGTCGTTGACGCCGGTGACGGGTCCGTCGTTGTAGAGGAACGTCGGGATGCCGGCGAAGTTCTTCGCGGTCCGATGGGTCCGGAACGCGAAGTTGTAGGTGATGTCCGCCTTGCCGTCACCGGTGTTATCGATGTGGATCTGGTAGCGGACGTCCGGGTCGAACGGGAAGAAGTTCGGCCCTCCGGCCGGCTCCTCCAGCGGCACGTAGTTGGCGATGATCGTCAGCCGCGTCGGATCGGTCGGGTTCAGGAACGCGTAGAGGTCGGTGTTGTCCGCCGCGGGATCGCCCGCGATGAGCGGGGCCTCCCGGTGGCTGGACGCGAGGGTGCTGCCGACGGAGGTGGCCGCGATGAGCGCGGCGCCCGTCAGGGCAGCGACCCGGGATCGGGTTGACACGACAAGTCTCTCCAGTTGCGTGGTGGGCAGATCCCACGTCCCTCGGGGTCTGGATGGGACCGCGGCTCCGATGCGTCGCGACTCTTCACCGGGCGCTGTCGTCGAGTGTTCGCGCCAGGTCCGGCTTCGGATGACCGAGCGTCAGCCCTCGAGCGTCGAGAGGAGCCGGCGGGCCTCGGCGGCGCCGGTCGCGGAGAAGCCCGGGTCGATCCGGAGGGCGAGCTCCAGGTCGTGGCGGGCGTTCGTCCGGTCTCCGTTTGCCGCCTCGATCGCCCCGGCGTGGTAGCGGAGGATCGGATCGATCGAGCCGAGGCGAAGGGCCTTGACGACGTACGGTTCGGCCTCCGTGTCGCGCCCGAGCCGGTGGAGCGCCCAGGCCACCGCGTCGGCCGCACGGACCGTCGGGGTGGCCGCGTAGCCGGCCCGGGCGTGGGCCAGGGCATCCGACGCGTCGCCGCGGTCCGCCTCGAACAGGGCGAGGTCGACATCGACGACCACTCCCGCGGCCCGGAAGAGCCGGATCTCGGCTCGGGCGAGGTCGTCGCTGCGTCGGGCGTCGTCGAGTCGGCCGGCGGCGCGTTCGGCGTCGCCCTGGGCGATCACGTACTCGGGCAGCGGCACGACCGCCGAGGCGTGGCGGAACAGCTCGATCGCATCGTCGAGCCGCCCCTCGCCGACGGCGAGCCGTCCCTGGCCGGCGAGGGATGGTGCGTGGCTCGGGACGAGCGCGAGGGCATCGGCGTAGGCCTTCGCCGCGCCCGCCCGATCGCCGGACCAGACGAGGAGGTTGCCGAGCAGCGCCCGGACGTACGCGCTGTTCTCGGGCGCCGGGGCCGGGTCGGCGGCGGCCTGACGCATCGCCCCGAGCGCCGCCGGCAGGTGGCCGCGGAGCTCGGCGAGGTACGACGCACGGGACAGGGTCGAAATGTCCGTCCGGATGCCGAGCATCTCCGCGGCGGCCGCATCGGCCGCGCCGTACCGGCCGAGCTCGACGAGGGCGTCGACCTCCGCCGCGCGGGCGGGGACGAGGCTCGGCGACAGGTCGATGGCGCGGCGCGCGGTCCGCAGGGCGTCGCCGAACTGGTGCTTGCCGAGCTGGATGCCGGCCACGCCGGTCAGGGCCTCGGCGTCCGCCGGCTCGACCGCGAGGGCCGCCTGGAACGCGACGAGTGCCAGGGCGTAGAGCGACGGATCGGCGGTCTCCCGGACGCGCTGGGCCAGCGCGGAGCCGAGCTGCCGCTGAGCGTCGCCGTCCTTCGGGTTCGCGGCGACGATCGCCGACAGCCGCGCGACCGCGGCAACGGTCGGCGAGACCGCTGCCGGACTCGGAGCTGCGAGGGCGGCGCTCGGCCGCGACGTGGCGACCGCCGAAGAAGGCGCCGGACCAGCGACGGACGGCGACGGCCCGGACTGCGCCGACGGCGATGACGGGGAACCGCCGCAGCCCGACACACCCACGACCGCCGCCATGGCGATCGCCGGCAGGCTCGCGCGCGCGGATCGACGAAGGGACTTGGGGCTCACGGCACGGATTCGCGACGCCCGTCACCGCGGATGACCCCTGGCGCTCGCGCAGCGCGGGCAGTCCGCGGTCCGTGCGCGCAAGCGCAACGATCCGTTAGTCCGCGCGCGCAAGCGCAACGATCCGTTAGTCAGCGCGCGCAAGCGCAACGATCCGCTAGTCCGCGCGCAAGCGCAGCGATCCGCTAGTCCGCGCGCAAGCGCAGCGATCCGTTGGTCCGCGCGCGCAAGCGCAACGATCTGCTAGTCCGCGCGCGCAAGCGCAACGATTGCGGTTGGGCGCACGTATCGCCGAAATCGCTCGGAGGAACCGCCGGACCGGCGTGACCGGCGTGACCGGCCGGCGCCGTCAGACCCGGATCACGCGCCCCGGGTTCATGATCCCGAGCGGATCGATCGCCGCCTTGATCGAACGCATCACGTCGATCACGTCCTCGCCGACCTGCTCCACCAGCGCCTCGCGCCGCGACAGGCCGATGCCGTGCTCGGCCGTCACGGTGCCGCCGAGCCGGAGCGCCGCGACGAAGATCTCGTCCCGCACCGCCTCGGTCAGCTCCGGCGCCCGCGGATCATCGTGATCGAAGACGAAGTTCGGGTGGAGGTTGCCGTCGCCCGCATGGCCGAACGTCGCGACGCGGACGCCGTGCCGGTCGGCCGCGGCCTGGATCTCCACGAGCAGCTCCGGCACCCGCCCGCGGGGCACGCCGACGTCCTCCATCCGGACCGTGCCCTGCTTCTCGAGCGCCCGGAGGGCGAGCCGGCGCGCCTGGCGCAGCCAGTCGGCCTCGGTCGGGTCCTCGGCGCGGACGATCGACGCGGCGCCGGCGCCCTCGCACGCCGCAATGGCGGCGTCCAGCTCCGCGCGGGCCGCCGACGCGGGCAGGTCGCTCTCGACGAGGAGCATCGCCGCGGCGTCCCGCTCGAGGCCCAGCTGGAACGCGTCGTCGACCGCGAGGATCGTCTCGTGATCGAGCAGCTCGAGCGTCACGGGATGGAGGCCGGCCGCCACGATCGCCGCGACGGCCTCGCCGGAGGCGGCGAGGGACGGGAAGAAGGCGAGCATCGTCGAGCGAGGCGGCGGCGCGACGTGGAGGCGGAGCGTGGCCTCGGTGATGATCCCGAGCGTCCCCTGCGACCCGACGAACAGGTGGGTGAGCGCGTAGCCGGCGACGTCCTTCACGTTCCGGCCGCCGGTCCGGATGACGCGCCCGTCGGCGAGGACGACCTCGAGCCCCAGCACACTGTCCCGGGTCTGGCCGTACTTCACGCAGCACAGGCCACCGGCGTTCGTGCCGAGGTTCCCGCCGATCGAGCACATCTCGTACGACGCCGGGTCCGGCGGGTAGAACAGGCCTTCCTTGGCGACGGCTTGCTTGAGCGCGGCGTTGATGATCCCGGGCTGGACGACGGCGACGAGGTTCTCGCGGTCGATCTCGACGATCCGGTCCATCGCCGTGAACGCGATGGTCAGGCCGCCCTCGATGCCGGATGCCCCACCCGAGAGCCCGGTCCCCGCGCCGCGCGGCACGATCGGCACGCGATGCTCGGCCGCGAGGCGGACGAGCGTCGCGAC
>DATBGP010000123.1:0-4598 GCA_036557925.1 Candidatus Limnocylindrales bacterium
GCGACAGCGAGCCGTGGAGGGGCGAGATGAAGTGGAGGCCGTAGCCGTGCTCCTCGGCGACGCCGGCGATGCCCGCGCTGAACGTGCCGAAGAACGGGTTCGAGAAGATGACCGAGAGGTCCTGCGGCGTCAGCACGCCGATCGCGCCGGTCCGCCGCTGGGTGAGCATCCGGGCGACCGGGTCCGGCCGGTAGCCGAGCTCCTGGGCGATGTCGAGGATCCGCGTCGCGGTCGCCGAGTTCAGCCGATCGGGGCTGTTGAACGCGAACGACACGGCCGTCTTCGAGACGCCGGCCCGCTCCGCCACGTCCGCGATCGTCACCCGTCGCGCGACCTGCTCCACGCCGCTCCTCCTTCGGCAGGAACCCCCGCCACCGTCCTCGCGGATCTCGTCCCGACCCCCGTCGGGCGAACACGGGCGTGTATGATGACGGCGGCAAAACCGGTTTAGCAAACCGGTTTACGGACCCTAACAGGACGAGGCCGTGGCGTCAACGGTGCTGCGACGATCCGTGACGAGGGGGGTGCCCGGTGGCGCACCATGACGGTCTCGAGGGAGGACGGGTGACGCGCCGGATCGGGCTGGCCCTCACGCTCCACAACCATCAACCGGTCGGGAACTTCGGCTGGGTCATCGCCGAGACCTACGAACATGCCTACCTGCCGATGCTGGAGGCGCTCGAGCGGCACCCCGGCGTCCGCCTCGCCCTCCACTACACCGGTCCCCTGTTGACCTGGCTCCGCGCCGAGCGCCCGGAGTTCCTCGATCGCCTCGCGACGCTCGTCGCCCGGGACCAGGTCGAGATCGTCGGCGGCGGCTGGTACGAGCCCGTCCTCGCCTCGCTGCCCGAGCGGGACCGGATCGCCCAGCTCCGGCGGATGGCCGACGAGCTCGAGCGCCAGTTCGGCGTCCGTCCGCGTGGCGCCTGGCTCGCCGAGCGGGTCTGGGAGCCGGACCTGCCGACCGCGCTCATCGACGGCGGCTACGAATGGACCATCCTCGACGACGCCCACTTCCGGGCCGCCGCCATCCCCGAGGAGGCGCTCTGGGGCCCCTACACGACCGACGACCAGGGCAAGGTGCTCACGGTCTACGGCACCGAGCAGGGCCTTCGCTACCGGATCCCGTTCAGCACGGTGTCGTCGGTGATCGATTACCTCCGCGAGCACGCGACCGAGGCCGGCGACCGCGTCGGGACGATGGGCGACGACGGCGAGAAGTTCGGCGCGTGGCCGACGACCCACGACCACTGCTGGACGAACGGCTGGGTGGAGGGCTTCTTCGGCGCCCTGGAGGCGAACGCCGACTGGCTCCGCACGGTCACGCCGTCGCGCTGGCTCGACGACCATGCGCCGATCGGCCGGGTCTACCTGCCCACCGGCTCGTACGCGGAGATGGGCGAATGGGCGCTGCCGCCGGATGAGGCCGTCGCCTACTCGGCGGCGCTCCACGAGGCGCAGGACGCCCATCGGCCCGAGGTCCGCTGGCTTCGCGGCGCGATCTGGCGCAACTTCCAGGTCCGCTATCGCGAGGTCAACGACCTGCACAAGCAGATGCTCCGGACGTCCGGCCTGGTCGACGCGATGCCGCCGGGCGAGCGACGCGACCTGGCCCTGGACCGGTTGCTCGCCGGCCAGTCGAACGATCCGTATTGGCACGGCCTGTTCGGCGGGATCTACCTGCCGGACCTGCGGCTCGCCAACCACGCGAACCTCATCGCCGCCGAGGACGTGGCGCTCCACGAGGGGCCCGGCGAGACCGGCGTCCTGGTCGACCTGGACCTCGACGGGCGGCCCGAGGTCCTGCTGGCGAACGCGGGAGAGATCGTCGGGATCAAGCCGGACGAGGGCGCGGGCATCGGGCGGTGGGACCTCCGGGCGGCCCGGTTCGCCCTCGCGGCGATCCTCCGGCGACGACCCGAGGCCTACCACGAGAAGGTCCGCCGCCTCGAGGCGGCCCCGCCTGCCGCCACCGCCCACGCCGGCGGCGACGGGACCGGCGAGGGCGAGGCGCCGGCATCGATCCACGACATCTTGATGACGAAGCACTCGGGCCTGAGCTCGCATCTCCGCTACGACCCGGACGAGCGCCGATCGGGCCTCCTCCGGTTCCTGGACCCGGACGCGACGCCGGAGGCCGCCGCCCTGGAGGTGGTCGACCTCGGCGACTTCGGGAGCGGTCCGTGGGAGGTCCTCGGGGTCGATGCGGAGGAGGCGCGCTTCCGGCGTCTGGGCACGGTCCGGGCGGACGGCGTCGAGCATCCGGTCCGGGCGGAGAAGACGGTCCGGATCGGTGGGACCCGGCTCGAGCCGACGCTCGCGGTCCTGGTGACGATCGAGAGCCTGTCGACCGAGGCGCTGACCGCCCGCGTCGCGCTCGAGTGGTCGACCGTCCTGCTCGGCGGCGGCGGCAACCCGGCCGCGTGGCAGGAAGGCGAGGGCGAGCGGGTCGCCCACGACGCGACCCTCGGCTCCGCCGGGACGGGCGCGATGGCCGCGGGCAACGACGACCTCGGCGTCCGCGTGGACAGCCGCTTCGATCCGGCGGCGGACGTCTGGGCCGCGCCGATCCTGACGGTGTCGAACTCCGAGGCCGGCTTCGAGCTCGTCTACCAGGGCAGCGCCGTGCTGGCCGGCCGGGTGGTGACGCTGAGACCCGGCGAGCGGGCGACGATCGCGGTCGAGCAGCGGGCGACCGTGACGCCCGGGCTCGGGTTCGGGCGTCTGGCGGTGCCGAGCGAAGCGTCGACGCCCGCGTGAGCCGCGGCCGGCTGGCGGTCCACGCCCACTTCTACCAGCCCTCCCGGATCGATCCGTGGACGCGGGAGGTCCCGGCCGAGCCGTCGGCCGCGCCGTTCCACGATTGGAACCAGCGGGTGAACGCGGAGTGCTACCGGCCGAACGCCGAGCGCGGGAACCTCGCCCGGATCTCGTGGGACCTCGGGCCCACCCTGTCCGGCTGGCTGGCCGCCGCCGATCCCGCGACGTTCGGACGGTTCGTCGCCGACAGCCACGCGGCGATCGCCCAGCCGTTCCACCATTCGATCCTGCCCCTAGCCTCGGCGGCGGACCGGCGGACGGAGATCGCCTGGGGCCTCCGCGACTTCGAGCTGCGGTTCGGCCGAAGCGCGAGCGGGATCTGGCTGCCGGAGGCAGCCGTCGATCTCCCGACGCTGCGCGAGGCCGTCGACCAGGGCATCGCCTTCACGATCCTCGCGCCGTGGCAGGCGGCGACGTCCGGGATCGACACCCGGCATCCGTACCGCGTGGACCTCGGCGACGGCAGGCAGCTCATCGTCATGTTCTTTGACGCCGGGCTGTCGACGTCGGTCTCGTTCGAGCCGGAGGCCACCGCGGACGCCGATCGCTTCCTCCGTGACCGGGTCGCGCCGCGTCTCCGCGGCGGTCCCGATCCGATCGCCGCGCCGCTCGCCCTGATCGCGACCGACGGCGAGCTCTACGGCCACCACCAGCAGTTCCGGGACCTGTTCCTCCAGCGCCTGGTCGCGCCGCCGGCAGCAGGCTCGACCGACGACCTCGGGTTCGACGTCGTGACCGTCGACCAGGTCATCGCAGCGCCCGAAAGCGACCCGTATCCGACCGTCGGGGTCGTCGAGCGGACGTCCTGGAGCTGCCATCACGGGGTCGCCCGGTGGAGTGCCGAGTGCCCCGACGCGGCGGACGGCCGCTGGAAGGCGCCGCTGCGGGCGGCGTTCGAGCGACTCGCGGGCGCGATCGACGCCCTTGGGGCGCAGTGCCTCGCGGCGATCCCCGGCGACGTCGACCCGGCCGCCGTCCGGAACGGCTACGTCGACGTCCTCACTGGAGCGATCCCGGCCGCGGACTTCGCCGCCGAGCGCTGGGCCCGGGCGACGGACGACCAGCGGGCTCGCGGCCTCGGGGTGGTGGAGGCCCAGCGCTGGCGCCTCGCGATGTTCGCGAGCGACGGCTGGTACTGGGACGACCCGATCCGGCCGGAGACCCGAGCCGTCCTGCGGGCCGCGGCCCGCGCCGCCCGGATCGTGGACGGCATCGCGGGATCCGCGCTGGAGCGCCGCCTCGTCGCGGACCTCGCCCTCCTGACGTCGCCGTCGCGTGGCCTGGACGGGGCCGCGATCTACCGGATGGCGCTCGCCGACGTCGGACAGCCGCCACCCGACTGACGGTCCGGGCTCCGGCCGGGCCATCGGTGTGGCGAAAACACAACGAAACCTCTGTCGCCGTGCGGTGGCGTCGCTGGAGCCTCCACGGCAGCATCAATCGTGCGGCCGCACCGGCCGCCGGCACCGCCCGAGTCCGGACGCGCCGACGGCGCGCCAGCCCCCGATGACCGACTCGATGTCGAACCTCACCAACACGTTCAAGACCTGGACTCTCCTCGCCCTCCTCGGCGGCCTGCTCGTGGCCGTCGGCGGCCTGCTCGGCGGACAGAGCGGTCTCGTGATCGCGCTGCTCTTCGCGATCGGGATGAACGTCTTCGTCTACTGGAAGAGCGACACCCTCGCACTCAAGGCGAACGGCGCCCGCGAGCTCAAGCCGGGCGAGCTGCCCCAGCTCCGCGCGATCGTCACGGACCTCGCCCAGCGCGCCGGCCTGCC
>DATBGP010000124.1:0-6603 GCA_036557925.1 Candidatus Limnocylindrales bacterium
ACGTACGCGATGAGGTCGGCGACGCGCATCACCTGCCCCTCGAGCGTGGCGGCGCGGCGGGCGGCGTCGAGCCCGGCCGATGCCGGCAGCCGCGCCGCGGGATGCTCGAGCGGAAGCTGGGTCGCGGACATGTTCGGAGCGTCGCGCCGGGATCGCTGCGAAGGGTCCCGTCCGGAGCGGTCGAACCTTTCGCGTGCCGATCAGACGGGCGTCAGACCGGCGGCTTCACCGTGTTCGACCGATCGTTGACCCGGGTGACCTCGATCTTCAGCGTGACCGGCGTGGGGGCGCCGTCCACGTCCCACGTCCCGTCGAGGTCGAGCGAGACCAGGAAGTTGCCACTCGTCGCGATCCAGAGGTCGGCCGTGCCGGAGCTCAGGCCGAGGTCCTCGGTGTCGGCGCCGGCCTGCGCCCGGTAGTGCACCGATCGGATGCCATTCTTCGTCCCGGAGCCCGCGGGCGTGAACGTGGCGGACAGCGCCTCGAAGCCGCTCGCGAGGCCGATGGGCGACAGGGTCGTGAAGGCGGCGTCGAAGTCCGCGGCGCCGCCCGGGCTCACCGTCCAGCGCCCGGCGCCTTCCTTCGTCCAGGCCTGGTCGCCGATCACGACGGCCTGGAGCCGGCCGCCCTCGAGCCCGTCGACGCCGACCATCGTGAACTCGGCGGCCGGCGAATCGCCCTGGACGAGGGTCGAGGTCATCGTCACGCGGCCGTTCGGCACCGTTGCCGGGACGAGCCCGGTGCTGCTCACGCTGACCCGGTACGAGTCAAGGTCGGCGAGGCCGTCTGCCGCATCGACCAGGTCGGGGCCGTCACCCGAGTGCTCCGGGCGTGGCGTCGGCACCTCGCCCGGATCGTCCTCGATGCTCGGCAGGGGTTCGGGCGTCCGGCTCAGCCGGCTCGGCTGGGGCGTCACCTGGGCGACCATCAGGTCGCAGCCGGCAACGCCGAGCGCGAGCAGCGCGACGAGCAGGATCCCGATCGGACGAGCGATCGAGGGCGGACGACCCAAGCGGCGAACCTCGGGCAGGCGCGGACGCGCGGAGGATAGCAGTCGCGGGGAGCGATCCCGGCGGGATCCGGTCGCCGTACGCGAGACCGTCGGGGTGAGCGGGCCGGCGATCAGGCCCGGAACGTGCCGACGAGCCGGGCCGTGCCGAGCACCGCGGCCGAGCGGAGGGCCGCACGGATCGCGGCTCCGTCCGGATGCCCGGCGAGACCGAGCGGCTTCGCGAGGGCCGACAGCGTGAACCGGTAGTGATGGGTGCCGGACGGCGGGCAGGGGCCGCCGTAGCCGACGTTGCCGAAGTCGTTCCGACCCTGCTGGAGGCCGGCCTGGTCCGGCCGCACGTCGCGCGGAAGACTGCTCGTCGACGGGTCGAGATCGAGCACCGACCAGTGGACCCAGTCCCGGCCGTCCGGGTCGTCCACGAACAGGACGAGCGCCAGCGTCCCGTCGGGCACGCCCGACCAGGCGAGCGCCGGCGACAGGTCGGCGCCCCTGCAGGTGAACTCGGTCGGGATGGGCAGGCCGTCGTCGAAGGCGTCCGACGTGATCGCGAACGTACCGCTGCTCGGCATGGTCGTGGGCTCCTCGCTGGTGCCGGCGGAGGGCATGGCGGATGAGCTCGCCGCGATGGACCCGCCGGCCGACGGCGAGGTGGCAGGCGGCGCGGATCCCGACGCGGTCGACGCTCCGGACGCATCGCCGGCCGGCGCCCCCGGCGAGCCGGCCGGTGCCGCGCACGAGGCGATCCCGCCGGCCAGGACGATCGCGACGATCGCGACGCGGGGTCGCATGGATCGAGGATGAGCCCGCGCGACGGATGCGGCAACCAGCCCGTCGCAGGACGGGTGCCCGCCCCCGCGCACGAACCGGCGATCGGCCCGACGATCGAGCAGATCGGCCTCGTTGCGTCGCGGATCGTCCCGCGGCGTCCGTCTTCGGAGGGTTTTCCGCATGGACATCATGAGCGACGCCCGTCGTCTCGCGACGGTTGCCACCTTCTTCATCGTCGCCGGGTGGGTGTTCCTGATCTACTCGATCGTGGCCGGCGTGCTCTGGTGGATCGACCTGGCCCAGAGCGCCTCGTTCAACTTCCTCGAGGCGTTCGCGATCTCGGCGGCCGCCATCGGCGCCCCGATCTTCCTGGCGTTCCTCGTCGCAGGGTTCGGCTACGCGCTGCGCCTGTTCGCGCTGTACGTCGCCAGCAAGACCCAGCTGGCAGCCTGATCGCCATGATCCGGACGCGGATCGTCGCGCTGGCGGCGGTCCTGTTGATCGCTGCCGGCTGCTTCGCCGGCGCGGGCAGCGGCGGTCAGATCGAAGGGATCCAGTGGGTGCTGGACTCGTATCTCGAGAGCGGGTCGCTCGCGATCGTTCCCGAGACGGTGTTCGCCGACGCGACCTTCGCATCGGCGCGGGTCACCGGCCAGTCCGGCTGCAACTCGTACCGGGCGCTGTTCCAGGCCAATGGCCGGTCGCTCCGGATCTCGCAGTCGTCGGCCACGCTGATGGCCTGCCCGGAGCCGTTGATGACGTTCGAGCAGACGTACCTCGCGCTGCTCCAGTCGAGCCGGTACTACACGGCCCGGAACGACCAGCTCACGGTCTTCGACGCGAGCGGGGCGGCCGTCCTCCTCTTCGACGCCGCGCCGAAGAACCCGCTGCTCGGCCGCTGGAACGTGGATTCCTACCTCGTGCCGCCGTCCACCGTGCAGGCGCCGGTCGAGGGGACCTCGCTCGACGTCGTCTTCGGCCTGCTCAGCATCGGCGGCTTCTCGGGCTGCAACTCGTTCAGCGGGACCTACGCGACGAATGGGAACGCTGTTCGCGTCGGGCCGCTGGCGACGACCCGGCTCGCCTGCGAACAGGACGTGATGGACCAGGAGACCGCCTTCCTCTCGGCGCTGCAGGGCGTGTCCTTCATCGACTATCGCGGCAGCACCCTGCTGCTGACCGACCGCCAGGGACACCTGGTCGTGGCTCTCACCCGGCCGACGCCCGAGACGGAGCCCTCCGCCGGCCCGTCGGCGGCGCCATCGGCGGCGGCCAGCGCCACGCCGACGGCCAGTCCGCCGGCGAGCGCGACGCCCGCGCCGACGAAGACGCCGGCGCCGACGGCCACGCCCACACCCACCCCGACCCCGACGGCGGCGCCCACGCCGACGTCGGCCCCGTCGACCAGCGCACCGGCGCCGTCCGCGTCGGTGCCGGTGGTGCCTCCCACGGCGACCTGCGACCTCGCTGGCCCGAACGCCGGTCCGACGGTGGCCAAGATCGTCTACCCGGGCACCTGGTCCACGGTCGCCGAACCTGCGGATCTGGCGTGCCGCTACTTCGACCCGGATCCGATCACGGTCCCGGCCGACCCGGCAACGCTCCAGACGGCGGTCATGGCGTCCGTCTCGGCGACGCCGTACGGCGACTCCGTGACGGCCGCGACGGATGCCGCCAACTGGACCGTCCTGCAGTCGGGATCGTCCTCGGGCGGTGGTCCGTCCATCACGTGCGTCGGGGCGACGGCGAAGAGCGACTCGGCCGGCATCCCGAGCGGGTCGAGCAGCTACACCTGTCTCGTCGACGTCGGATCTGCGGGCACGGTCAGCCTCCGGACCGTCAGCGCGTCGATCGACGAGACGTTCGAATCGAATGCGGGGGTCGTCACCCTGATGACCCGCGGGTCCACGTTCATCCCGTCGAGCTGAGCCCGGCGGTCACCACCGCCATCTGCCGCCCCGGCGTCCCGCCGGGGCGGCGACGCGTTCAGTCGTCTCCGACCGGGACCTCGGGCCGGGACAGGAGGCCGAGGCCGGCGAGCCGGGCGCGGAGGTCGTCGGCGTCGACGAACCGGATGGCCCGGAACCCGAGCGCGGCGGCCGCGTCGACGTTCCGCGGCTGATCGTCGACGAAGACCGTCGTCGACGGCTCGAGGCCGAACCGCTCGGCCACGACCGTGAAGATCCGCGGATCCGGCTTCACGATCCCCTCCTCGCCCGAGATCACGATCCCGTCGAACCAGTCGAGGAAGGGGAACCGCGGCCGGGCGATCGAGAACGTCTCGGCCGACCAGTTGCTGAGCGCGAAGAGCCGGAGGCCCGGGTCGAGACGGAGCTCGTCGAGGACCGCGACCGTCGTCTCGATCGTCCCGCCGAGCGTCTCCGGCCAGCGCAGCCAGTACGCCTCGATGCGTTCCCGCTGCTCCGGATGGCGCGCGACGAGCTCGTCGATCGCCTCCGCCCAGGATCGTCCGGCGTCCTGGGCGAGGTTCCACTCCGGCGTGGTGACCGTCGCGAGGAAGGCCTCCATCTCGGACTCGTCGTCGAACAGCGTCCGGTAGAGGTGCCGCGGGTCCCAGTCGATGAGGACCCCGCCGAGGTCGAAGACGGCGGCGGCGATGGGCGGGCTCGTCACCCGGCCATCATGTCGCCTCGTCAGCGAACGGGCTCGGCCACCCGGGCGTGTTGCTCGAGGAGGTCCGCGAGCGTCACCGATTCGCCGCGCTCGCCGAGCCGGGCCATCCCGCATTCGGTCGCGACGGCATACGGGCGTCCGGCACTGTCGGCGGCGGCGACGAGCTCGTCGATCCGGCCGGAGTCGTTCTCGTAGTCGATCACGCCGAGGGCCAGCTGGGCGCCGCCGACGTCGAGGTCGCGGAGCGGCGCGAAGTACGCCGCGGTTCGGCCGTTCTCGCGATCGACCGGCATGTGCACGAAGTCGAGCCGGGTCCGCGCGGCGACGGCGTTCGCGAGCCGGACGAGCAGGCCCAGGTCCTCGGGCGGCTTGAAGTGGCGATGCCTGTAGTCGCCGTAGCAGAGATGGAGGCCGCGCTGGGCCGGCGGCTCGACCACGTCCAGCGCCTCGACCAGCTCGTCGACGATCCGGTCGAACGAGCCCAGCTCGTCGATCGGCGTGAAGACCCCCTCGAGGACGCCGACCTCCACCGCGACGTCCCACTGGATCGCGAGGTCGCCCGGCGGGATCTCGCGCTGGATCGCCCGGACCTCCCCGAACAGCGCGTCCTTGAACGGCTGCCACAGGCGACGCTGGGACTCGCCCGACGCCCAGGCGACGACGACGGCGAACGGCGTCGGGATGCTCACCTGGAAGCGGACGTCGGCCGGAATCACGCCCGATTCCCGGAGGCGGCAGAACTCCCGGTACGACGTCGACGCGGCGTCCGCGTAGCCCAGCGCGCGCGGCGGGATCTCGACCCCTTCATCGACGTCCAGGCCGGGGAAGACGGAGTAGTCGGGGTTGCCGGTCTCGGGGTTGATCTGGGGCTGGCCGACCGCGACCCCAGGGATCGCCTTCAGCTTGTCGATCTGCCACCAGATCCACTGGCTCCGCTCGCCGGTCTCGCCGTCGGTCAGCCGGGTGAGGTGGCGGCCGAGCCGCTCCGCGGTCGTCGTCATGGCATCCCTGGCCGTGGGCGCGGCCAGGCCGCCGACGAGGTGGGCCCCATGGGCGTACGTCATCTCGATGCCTCCGTGCGTGGACGGCGGCAGGACCGGTCAGTCGTGGCAACCGCCGGACCCGATCGGATCCGCCGAGCGGCCGTATCTCGCAGGCGCGGGGCCTGCCCGGAATTGGCACCTTGCCGGCTTCGCGCCGGTAGGTTGTCGTGGCATCGACGGGCCGGTCCCTCCGCCACTCTGGATAGAGACGCTCTTCAGTTGTGCGGGGAGCGTAGACGAGGTTGCCGGATCCTGCCGGTGATCGAGCCCTCAGCCCCCGGCCATCGCCGGGAGCAGGACGAGCGAGTCGTTCGCCGCGACCGGCGTATCGAGGCCGGCGAGGTGGCGGACGTCCGTGTCGTTCAGGAACACGTTGACGAAGCGGTTGAGCCCGCCGTCGCCATCGAGGACCTGCTGCGACAGGCCGGGATAGCGCTGGACGAGGCTCGTGACGACCTCGCGGACCGTCCCGCCGTCCACGGCCACGAGCTTCTCCCCCGAGGTCGCGCCACGGAGTGTCGGCGGGATCCGGACGGTGCTCATCGGGCGGTCTCCAGCCAGCTCTCGAAGTCCGAGAGACGCGGACGGAGGATCGGGGCGAGGCCGCCCCGGCCCGGGGTCGCCGGGCCGTCGTCCGCGCCGAGCAGACGCGCATCGGGGGTCTTCAGGCCGTTGCCCGAGAGGATCGCCACGACCTCGTCGCCGTCGCGGATCACGCCGCGCCGCCGAGCCGCCTCGGCCGCGGCGACGGTGACACCGCCCGCGGTCTCGGCATAGATGCCCTCCAGCCGCGCGACGTCACGGATCGCGGCCGCGGTGTCGCGGTCCTCGATCCCCTCGATCGAGCCGCCGGTCGCCCGGGCCAGCTCGACCGACGCCTCGCCGTCGGCCGGATTGCCGATCGCGAGGGAACGGACGATCGTGTCGGGCGTCCGCACCGGTCGGACGGGCTCGCCGGTCTCCCACGCGGTCGCGACGGGCCCGCAACCGGCAGCCTGGCCGCCGACGAAGCGGATCGGCCGGCGGTCGATCAGCCCCACGTCGGCGAGCTGGGCGAACCCCTTCGCGAGCTTCGTGAACATCGCCCCGGACGCGATCGGCGCGACGACGACGTCGGGGCCGCGCCAGCCCAACGCCTCGGCGATC
>DATBGP010000125.1:0-4377 GCA_036557925.1 Candidatus Limnocylindrales bacterium
TGCTCGATCCGACCGCCGGTTCCGTCGAGGTCCTCGGCCAGGCGCCGCGCGACGCCGTCCGCGGCGGCCGGATCGGGGCGATGCTCCAGGAGTCCGGCCTGCCGATCCTCGCCCGCGTCGGCGAGCTGATCGACCTCGTCCGGCACCTCTCGCCGCGACCGATGCCGGCCGAGCAGATCGCCCGGCGGGCGGGCCTCACGGGCCTCCTCGATCGCCGGACCGAGAGCCTGTCCGGCGGTGAGGCCCAGCGCGTCCGCTTCGCGCTGGCGATCGCCGGCGATCCGGACCTCCTGTTCCTCGACGAGCCGACCGTGGCGATGGACGTCGAGACGCGGCGGGCCTTCTGGTCGGACATGCGCGCGTCCGCCGCCGAGGGCCGCACGATCCTCTTCGCCACCCACTACCTCGAGGAGGCCGACCAGGTCGCCGACCGGATCGTCGTCCTCGACCACGGCCGGATCGTGGCCGACGGCTCGTCGGCCGAGATCAAGCGCGGCGCGACCGGCCGGACCGTGCGGTTCCGCCTCGCGGGCGCCGACGCGAACCGCCTGGCCGCGATCCCGGGCGTCCGATCCGTGGACGTCCACGGCGACCGGGTGGCGCTCGAGACCGACGACCCCGACGCGACCGCCCGAGCCCTGCTCGCGACCGAGCTCGAGGTTCACGACCTCGAGATCGCCGGCCCTGACCTGGAGACCGCGTTCCTCGCCCTGACCGGCGGGGATCGCTGAACCCGAGACCACCAGAGGAGTCCCTGCCATGACCGCCCTTGCCACCTCCACCTCCCGCTCCGCCATCGACCCGGTCCGGGCGACGGCCGCCTACCTCGGCCTCGAGGTCCGCCGCGCCGTCCGCAACCGGCGCTACGTCGTGTTCGCGATCGCCTTCCCGGTCGTCTTCTACCTGCTCTGGACCGGGATCCTCCAGGGCAAGAACGCCGCGCCCGACCCGGTCTGGTCGGCGTTCTTCCTGGTCTCGATGGCCGCCTACGGGATGATCGGCGCGTCCCTGTCGAACGCCGTGCCGATCGCCCAGGAGCGGGCGAGCGGTTGGACCCGCCAGCTCCGGATCACCCCGCTCCCCGCCGCCTCGTGGGTCGCGACCAAGCTGGCCGTCGCCTACCTGACGTCGCTGCCGGCCCTGGTCCTGGTCAGCCTCGCCGCCATCGTCCTCAACCACGTCAGCCTCGCGCCGGCGACCTGGCTCACGATCGTCGTCGGGCTCGGCATCGGCGTGCTGCCGTTCGCCGGGCTCGGCCTGCTGATTGGCTTCGTCTTCGACACGAGCGCCGCCCAGGCCGCGATGACCCTGACCTACCTGAGCCTCGCGGTCCTCGGTGGGCTGTGGACGCCGGTCTCGCAGTTCCCCGACACCCTCGCTACGATCGCCCGGATCATGCCCACCTACCACTTCGCCAACCTGGGTTGGTCCGCGCTCGCCGGCGCGGGCGTCGATCCCGAGGACGTCCTCGTGCTGGGCGCCTGGGCGATCGCGATCTTCGCCCTCGTCGCGTGGCGCTACCGGGTCACCGAGCAGCGAGCCCGGTGACCGATCGGGACGGCGGCCCCGCCGCACCGGTGGCGGGGGCCGCCTTCCAGGACCTGCCCCGCGATGGCGCCTGGCGGCCGATCTTCCGATCGATCGCCCTCGTCTTC
Organism: Candidatus Limnocylindrales bacterium; assembly: GCA_036557925.1. Lineage (GTDB taxonomy): Bacteria > Chloroflexota > Limnocylindria > Limnocylindrales > CSP1-4 > CF-46. The sequence continues at coordinate 1,656 of DATBGP010000125.1, forward strand.
GTCGCGATCCCCTTGATCAGCATCCTGACCACCGGCCCGGACGCGATCTCGATCGTCTCGGCGATCGTCGGGGTCGTCGTCTTCGTCGCGATCCTGATGCTGAACACCACGTCCCCTGAGGGCGAGGGCTTCTTCGGCCGGCCGGGCCCGCGGATCGGACGCATCGTCGCCGACCAGCGCCGCCTCACCGCGGTCACCTCGGCCGCGGTCGTCGTCCTGATCGCGATCGCCGTCGTCAACACGCTCCGCCGCCCGGACTCGGGCTGGTACGCGTTCTTCTACTTCGCGTCGACGGCCGCGAGCACGATCCGGATTCCGCGGGCGGCCGGGGCGCTGATGATCGCCGCGGGCATCGCCGCGGCTGTCGCCTCCTTCGCGGTCTCCGCCGGCGACATCGGCAGCGCCTTCCTCCAGGGGTTGTCGGTCGCGGTCATCGGCTTCACCGTGTACAGCGCGATCGCCGTTCGCCGGACGAACCGGGCGCTCGTCGCCGCGCGCGAGGAGCTGGCCCGGCTGGCGGTCGCCGACGAGCGCGCGCGGATCGCCCGGGACCTCCATGACACGCTCGGCCACTCGCTGTCGGTCATCGCCCTGAAGAGCGAGCTGGCGGCCCGGCTGGTCGACGAGGAGCCGGACCGGGCGCGGTCCGAGATGGAGGACGTCCAGCGGGTCGCCCGGGAGTCGCTGTCGTCCGTCCGCGAGACGATCGGCGGCTATCGCCAGGCGAGCCTCGCGACGGAGCTGGCGGGCGCCCGGACGGCCCTGGCCGCGGCCGGGATCGAGGGTCGGGTCGAGCCCTCCCCGGAAGGCCTGCCGCCGGCCGCCGACGCGATCCTCGGCTGGGCCGTGCGGGAAGGCGTGACGAACATCCTCCGGCATGGCCGGGCGCGGGTCGCGGAGATCCGGGTCTCCGCGGGGGCGGGTTCGGCGGCGGTGGAGATCTCGAACGACCGCGCGGCGGGTGCCGGGGAGGGGCCGGGCGGCTCGGCCGTCGCCGGGCCCGGCGGGGGTGGCGGGGGTGGCGGCACCGGTCTCGCGGGCCTGCGCGAGCGGGTCGCGGCGGTGGGCGGCGTCGTCGAGGCCGGCGGGTTGCCGGACGGCGGGTTCCGGCTCCGCGTCTCGGTGCCGCTCGGGTGAACGCCGGGCCGCCGCTTCGCGACCCCTCCAGCCGCCCGGTGATCCGGCTGCTCGTCGCCGAGGATCAGGCGCTCGTGCGGGGCGCGATCGTCGCGCTGCTCGGACTGGAGCGCGACCTGGAGGTCGTCGCCGAGGTCCCCCGCGGCGACGAGGTCGTGCCGCGGGCCCTCGAGACGCGACCGGACGTCGCCCTCCTCGACATCGAGATGCCGGGCCTCGACGGGCTGTCGGCCGCGGCCCAGCTCCGTTCGGCCCTGCCGTCGTGCCGGGTGATCGTCGTGACGACGTTCGGCCGGCCGGGCTATCTCCGACGCGCGATGGAGGCCGGCGCATCGGGGTTCCTCCTGAAGGACGCCCCGGCCGCCCAGCTCGCCGACGCGATCCGGCGGGTCGCCGCGGGCGGGCGGGTCGTGGACCCGGCGCTGGCCCTCGACGCCCTGAGCGAGGGGACGAACCCGCTGTCGGTCCGCGAGCGGGAGGTCCTCGCGACGTCGCTCGAGGTCGCGACGATCGCGGAGATGGCCGCCCGGTTGTCTCTGTCAGAGGGGACGGTCCGGAACCACCTCTCGGCGGCGATCCAGAAGGTCGGGGCGCGGAACCGGGCCGAGGCCGCCCGGATCGCGCAAGAGAAGGGCTGGCTGAGCCCCGACGTCGACGGCTGATCGGCCGTCCCTGGGCCATCCGGTGTTTCGGCCGGACCGGGCGAGCGTGATAAGGTGTCGCGGTTCCCGCGCCCCGACGCACCCGTCGGCGTGACGCGCCCGAGCCTCAGCACGATCGATCCATCAGCCCGAGGTCCCGCCCCAGATGTCCACCGCCACGTCCAGCCGACCGAGTCTCGCGGCCGAGCCGCGCGAGGTGACCGGCAAGAAGGTCGCCGCGCTGCGCCGCGACGGGCGGCTGCCGGCCGTCGTCTTCGGCCACGGCGAGGACTCCGAGAGCGTCTCGATCGACACCCACGAGTTCGAGCAGCTCCGCCGCCACGTCGGCCAGAACGCGCTGATCGACCTGTCCGTTCACGGCAAGAAGTCACGGCCGGTGCTGATCCAGGGGGTCCAGGCCCACCCGGTCAACCGGCGCCCGCTGCACGTCGACCTGTTCCTCGTCCGGATGACCGAGGAGCTGACCGTCGACGTGCCGCTCGTCGCGACCGGGACGTCCCACGCGGTCGAGCAGCTGCAAGGCACGCTGCTCCATCCGACCGAGACGGTCCGCGTCAAGGCGCTGCCCGATCACCTGCCCCAGTCGATCGAGTATTCGGTCGAATCGCTGGTCGACTTCGACGCGACGGTCCACGTGCGCGACCTGATCATCCCCTCGGACGTCACGCTGCTGACCGACCCCGACGAGATCATCGCCAAGGTCCAGCAGCCGCGCATCGAGATCGAGGAGGAGCCCGTCGTCGCGGAGGGCGAGGAGGGCGCCGAGGGTGCCGAGGGCGAGGAGGGCGCCGAGGGCGCAGCCGAAGGCACCGAGTCCGGCGCCGCGGAGGACACCGAAGAGGGCTGATCGCCCTTGGCCTGCGGCCAGGCCCGGTACGCCAGCCCGGCCAGCCGTCACGATCCCAGCCACGACATCCGTCCAG
>DATBGP010000126.1:0-5221 GCA_036557925.1 Candidatus Limnocylindrales bacterium
TTCCTGACAGAGTGGAAGACGGTCTCCATCACGCCGTAGCTGGGCCGGCAGAAGGAGCCGAAGGCGGCGGCAACGAGGGTCCGATCGAAGCCCTGCTCACCGAGCGCCGACGCTCGCAGTTCTCGCGATCGTGTGACAACCCCGAGGCGATGCTCGTTAGTGACCGCTGGTCCTCGGTTCAAATCCGAGTGTCGGCTCCAGCCTCCTCCATGCGGATGGCGCCGCCGCGACAATGTGGGCGTGGCGCACAGCGAGGACTCCATCGCATTCCGCCTCTGGCCGCCGGTTGCGATCGGCGCGCCCTGGGGGCTCGTGCTGCTCCCGGCCGCGGTGCTGCTCATCCTGTGGGGCTCGATCCTGCCCGAGGAGCGCAATCTTCACGAGCGACTCGGCGCGCCGTACGACGAGTATCGGAGGCGGGTGCGCCGCTGGCTGTGAGGCGACATCGCGACCGGCCATGTGCCATTCCTGTCGCGACCCGGCACGTTCATCGGCGACCATCTCCCGCATGACCCGCAGCACGAGCCCGGACACTGCCGCGATGCGATCCGGCGTGGGCTGCGAGCGCGCGATCGCCGTCGGCCTGGTGGTCGCCGCGTGCCTGTCGCCGCAGCTGGGGGCGGCGTTCGCGGTCACGCTGTTCGACCAGCTGAGCCCGGCCGGGACGGCGTTCCTGCGGCTGGCGTTCGCGGCCGTCATCCTCTGGGCGCTTTGGCGACCCCGCCTGACCGGCGACCTGAAGCTCGCCGCGGCCTTCGGAGCGGCTCTGGGGCTGATGAACCTGTCGTTCTACGAGGCGATCGCCCGGCTCCCGCTGGGCGTCGCCGTGACGATCGAGTTCGCCGGGCCGCTGCTCGTCGCGGTCATCGGCTCGCGGAGGCCGCTCGACTTGCTATGGATCGCCCTCGCCGCGACCGGCATCGTCCTGCTTGTGGGCCCGGCCGGCGGCTCCGTCGACCCGGTCGGTGTCGCCTTCGCGCTCGCGTCCGCCGTCTTCTGGATGGCCTACATCTACCTGAGCAAGCGGACGGGCGCGGCGTTCCCGGGAGGCACCGGCCTGGCGATCGCGATGGCCGTCGGTGCGCTGGTCGTGCTGCCGGCCGGCCTGATCCAATCGAACGGCGGGCTCGTCCAGCCCGGCCTCCTCGGCACGGCGCTCGTCGTCTCGCTGCTCTCGTCGGTGCTGCCGTACTCCCTCGACCTGGAGGCGCTCCGACGCCTCCCGGAATCGGTCTTCGGGGTACTGATGTCGCTCGACCCGGCGATCGCCGCGCTGGTAGGCCTCGCCGTGCTCGGCCAGACGCTCGGGGGGCGCGAAGCGCTCGCGATCGCGATGGTCGTCGTGGCCAGCGCCGGTTCGGCGGCGCTCGGTCGCCGGTGAGGCGCCCGGCCGTCCGATCAGCCGCCGGTCGCGGGCTCGCCCTCCCGTTCGACCGCCTTCGGCGCATCCGGCTCGAGGGTCATGGCCGCCGAGTTCATGCAGTACCGCAGGCCCGTCGGCCGGGGACCGTCGTCGAAGACGTGGCCGAGATGGCCGCCGCACGTCGCGCACAGCGCCTCGGTCCGGGTCATGAACAGGGATCGGTCCTGCTCGGTCGCGACGGCGGCGGGGTCGACCGGCGCGAAGAAGCTCGGCCAGCCGGTCCCCGAATCGAACTTCGTCTCCGACCGGAAGAGCTCCGAGCCGCACCCGGCACAGCGGTAGGTGCCGGACCGATGCTCGTCCCAGAGCTCGCCGGTGAACGCCCGCTCCGTCCCCTTCTCGCGGAGGACGCGGTACTGCTGGGGCGTCAGGTCGGCGCGCCATTCCTCGTCGGTCTTCTCGGTCGCCGCCTTCGGCGTCACGTCGTTGGTCATCGCTGGGAACTCCTCCGCGGGCCCTCACGCCCTGCCCGTGCCGCAATCGTATCGCCCGGGCGAGAAACGCTCGTCGGCCGATGGGCCGCTTGACTGCCACGCCGCCGACGATGACCTTCGTCGGCGCGACCGCGCGACGGATGGAACGGCAGCTGCTGGCGCGGCCGGCGACGGAGGCCGGGCCGGCCGGCGTCGCCGCGGCGATCTGCGCGGTCCACGCCCAGGTGATGAGCGCCGCCGAGCTCTCGATCGGGCGGCGCCTCGCCGGCGCGACCCGCGGCGACGTCCGCCAGGCGCTCTGGGTCGACCGGTCGCTGATCCGGACGTTCGGGCCGCGGGGCACGGTCCATCTCGTCGCCGCCGGGGACCTGCCCATGTGGACCGGCGCCCTGTCGGCCCTGCCCTCGTCGGTGCCGAACCACCCGGAGCCGGTCCGATTCCGGCCGGCCGAGGCGGACGAGGTCATCGCGGCCATCGGGTCGGCGCTGTCCGAGGCCGATCTGACGGTCGACGAGCTGACCGACGCGATCCGGGAGCGAACCGGTCCGTGGGCCGTCGAGCGGACGATGGATGCGTTCCAGGACAAGTGGCCGCGCTGGCGGGTGCTCACGAGCACGGCCGCCCATCGCGGCGTCCTGTGCTTCGGCCCGGACCGCGGTCGGAACGTCACGTACGCGAACCCGCACCGATGGCTGCCGGGCTTCCAGCCCGTCGAGGGTGAAGCGGCGCTTCGCCTGCTCCTCGCGCGGTACCTCCACGTCTACGGACCGGCCACGCCCCAGCACCTCGCGACCTGGCTGGCGATCGCGCCACGCACCGCGGCAACCCTCTTCGAGCGCACGGCCGACGCGCTCGAGGTCGTCGATCTCGACGGCCTCCGGGCGTGGACGGTCGCCGGCGACACGGAGACGCCGGCCGAGCCCCATCGGGGCGTCCGGCTGCTTCCCTACTTCGACGCGTACGTCGTCGCCGGGCAGCCACGGGCTCGTCTGTATCCGGGCGCGGCGGCGGCCCGCGCGCTGTCACCTTCGGGCCAGGCGGGCAACTACCCCGTGCTCCTCCTCGACGGGATCGTCGGCGGCGTCTGGCACCAGCGCCGATCCGGACGGCGGATGGAGATCACCGTCGAGCCGCTGCGCGAGCTCACCCGGCGGGAGCGGCGCGAGCTCGAAGACGAGGCCGCCTTGGTCGGCTCCGTGCTCGAGGCCGAGCCGACGTTGACGGTGGGGACGGTCAGCGTCGGGGCGCACGCGTGAACGCGTGACCGACACACAAGGTGCGCCGGGTGCTTCCGCCGTCAGGTCGCCCGAGCCCTGGGTCCGACCAGGTACCAGGCCTCGATCTCGCCCTTGCCCTTCACCGGGATCCTCCCGCGCGGCTCCAGCTCGAACTCCTCGGCGAGGAGGTCGCGAGTCGCCCGCGTGACCTGGATCCGGCCCGGCGTCCCATGCGACTCCATCCGGCTGGCGGTGTTCACCGCGTCGCCCCAGAGGTCGTAGAGGAAGCGCTTGCGGCCGATCACGCCCGCGACCACCGGCCCGGAGTTGATGCCGACCCGGATCTCGAGGTGCTGGTGGCCGACCTCGTCGGCCGAGTTCATCGCGGCGACCATGTCGAGCGCCATCCGGGCCAGGGCTTCGGCGTGATCCGGGCGCGGCGTCGGGACGCCCGCGGCCACCATGTAGCAGTCGCCGATCGTCTTGATCTTCTCGAGCCCGTAGCGGCCGGCCAGCGCGTCGAAGTGGCTGAAGAGGTCGTCGAGGAAGCCCACCACCTCGTCCGGCGTGCGTCGCTCCGACCAGGGCGTGAAGTCGACGACGTCGGCGAACAGGATCGAGGCCGCCCCGAACTGGTCGGCGATCGGCTGGGTCTCGTCCTTCAGCCGGTCGGCGATCGAGGCCGGCAGGATGTTGAGCAGCAGGTTCTCCGCCTTCTCCTGCTCGTGGCGGAGCGCGACGAGCGCGTTGCGCCGCTGCTGGGCGAAGATCGCGAGCAGGGTGAAGACGATCGCGCCGCTCACCACCACGTTCAGGGCCAGCATCGTCGTCGTGAACCAGTCGGGCAGGATCGGCGGGATCGGCCCGACGATCGCCCCGGCGATCGCGGAGCCGAGGAAGACGACGACCCAGGCCACGAACCAGCGGGCCGCGTCCGGGACGTCGGTGAAGACGAGCGCGGCCAACGGCGCGAGGCTGCCCCAGATGCCGACGGCGCCGGCTCCGACCACGCCGCCCAGCGGGATCATCGAGAGCGTCGGAGCGAGCAGGATGGAGACCTGGCCGACACGCAGCAGCTGCCGGAAGTCGCGGGTCCGGGAGAAGACGACGATCGATCCGGCGATGACCGCGAAGTACACGAGCGGGACGTAGCCGACCGGCGAGCCGAAGCCGAGGTACAGGGCACCCCAGGTCGCCGCCACCGGCAGGATCAGGATCGAGATGAGGACGAGGAGCGCCTTGCGATCGCGGAGGTCCTCGTCGTCGCCCGGGTCGGAACCGATCGTGGCGACTCGCTCGAACACGGCGACGCCCAGCGAACGGACCCGGCCCCGCGGCTGGGCGACGGCGGCGCGGGCGGTCGACGGTTCGCTCATGGCCGACAGCGTAGCGATCGGGAAGCCGCGGGCGCGCGCGACGCGACGGGCTTGCAAGGTCCGCGCACCTACCGGATGGCCCGCGCCGCTGACTTCGGGCCCGCCGATCGGTCTGAAGAGCGAACGATGTCGAAGGGAGGGCCCATGATGGCCACGACCAGCACGCCGGTCGAGACGAAGAACCTCGCCGATCTCTACCACCTCGATCCGATCCCGTGGCAGCGCGTCCTCGACGCCCTCGCGTCCGCGGACCCGGCCGCCCACACGACCAACTTCCTGACGACGACGCGACCGGACGGCCGGCCCCACCTCGCCGGCGTCGGCGCGGTCTGGGACGACGGGAAGGTCTACTTCGTGAGCGGCGCCGGGACCCGGAAGAGCCGGAACCTCGCGCAGAACCCGAGCTGTGCGATCTCGTTTCCGCTCGAGCACCTCGACCTGGTCGTCGAGGGTCGAGCGGAGCGCGTCACCGACGACGCGACGCTCCAGCGGCTGGCGAAGCGATATGCGGAGGGCGGCTGGCCCGCCCGCGTCGAGGACGGCGCGTTCACCTACGACTACAGCGCCCCGAGCGCCGGGCCGCCTCCCTGGGACCTCTACGTGATCCGGCCGGTCACCGTCTACGGCGTTCTCGGCGAGGAACCGGGTGGCGCGACCCGCTGGCGGTTCGAGGTCTGATCCCGGTTGAACTTCGCCGGACCGTACGCCCTTGATCTCGGGCGCGATCGGGCACACCCTGCCACAGGCGGCACCGCGCGCCTTCGCCGACGC
>DATBGP010000127.1:0-3247 GCA_036557925.1 Candidatus Limnocylindrales bacterium
GAAGATCTCGAGCCGGATCGTGAACGAGGTGGCCGGGGTCAACCGGGTGGTCTACGACATCTCGTCGAAGCCGCCGGCGACGATCGAGTGGGAGTGACCGCCCGTCGCTCGTGACCGTCAGGTGCGAACGGGGCCAACCGCTCCGGGGTCGGGGTGATGGATAGCCCGATCGGGTGGTTCAGCGGCGATTCAGGTCCGCTAGAGTGTCCGCATGTCGCAAGAGCCCACCTCGGCCGCCTCTGAAGCGCGCTGCACCTGGTGCTCGGCGGTGCTGCCGCCGGCGCACGGTCCCACCTGCCCATCGTGCGGCGCCACGCTCATCGGTGAGGGCGAGACGGCCGTTCCCGGCCTGACCGCGATCGACGCCGACGCGATCCTCCGGAACGCCCGCTCCGGCTCCAAGCCGAAGACCCGCGGCCGCTTCCTCTCCTGGATCAGCGGCGACTACGACAACGGGGAGGACGGCTCCGGCGCCACTCCCGGCAGCCTCGCGCCGCCGCCGGTCGAGGTCCGTCGCGAGATGCTCCGGCTGGAGCTCGAGGCGCAGGTCGCCCACGCCCAGGCCGAGGTCGAGGCGATGGCCGCCGACGAAGCGCTCGAATCCGGCAAGCCGCTCAAGTCGATCGAGGAGATGGTCGAGGCCGCCGACGTGGCCGACGGGGTGGACCCCGAGACCGCAGCCGAGCTCGCGCCGCTGGCCGCCGTGCCGGCCGAGGATGCGATCGCCGAGCCCCTGGAAGCCGTCGAGGCCGGAGCGTCCGACGTCGCGGACGCCCCGTCCGATGCCGTGGGCGCCGACGAGGCGTCGAAGGCCTGACCCGGGCCGCGCGGCGCGCGGCCGATCACCGGCTACCCTTCGGCGGTGCCCGACCGCCTCGCACTCCCCGGTCCGTCGTTCCTCCGCGAGCACGCCCTCGATGCGAACGGCCGAACCCTGCGCGCCGGCCTCAGCCGACCCACGACCACCGACGACGGCTGGTGGCTCGCGATCGCCTGGGTGGCAGACGACGAGGGGGTCGTCTCGTTCGTCGACCTCGCGCCCGCTGCGGGCCCGCGCCCGGAGCCGCCCCTCGCGTCCCTCGGCCCATCGCTTGCCGGCGGGCTCAGCGGCCTGATCCTCGAGGACGCCGGGCGGCTCTCGATCCGGCTCGCCACCGTCGTCCCCGCCGAGGACCCCACCCGCCCGTGGCGCGTCCCCGCGGCGGTTCGCTGCGCCTTCAAGTGGGAGCCGATGCGGGCGGCTGCGATGCGCGGGAACGAGCTGGCCGAGGCCGTCCTCGTCGCCTTCCGCCGGGCCGCCGAAGGCCTTTCGCGCCCGTCGCGATAGACTCGCGGCGAGGTGGGTGATCTCTTCGACGAGTTCATGAAGGAGCTTCGGCGCCGTCAAGCCGAAGCGTCGGGCCGGCCGACGAGGGGCGACAAGGCCGGCGATGCCGATGACCAAGGCCAGGACGACCCGGATCCGGGCGCCCCGAACGACGACGCCCCGGACGACGACGACCCGGATCGACTCGCGGCCGGAGAGGAGCCGCCCGAGCCCATCGACGACCACCGACCGCGGCTGCGGACGGTGGTTCCCGACGCGGACGACGCGGAGGACGACGGCCCGGCGGAGCCTGCGCCACCGAGCCCCAGGGCCTCGGGCGGCGGCAGCGGCTCCGGTGACGGCGGCGGTCGCCGGCGCCGGCGACGGGCCGGCGGCCCGCGGGACGGCGCGCCATCGCTGCGCAACCGGCTGACCACGGCGATCGTGGTGATCGCGATCGTCTTCGTGATCCTGATGCTCGTCGTCGGGATCGAGATCTGGACCGACGCGATCTGGTTCCGGAGCGTCGGCTATGACCAGGTCTTCTGGACGCGGGTCTGGGTCCAGGTCGGGCTGTTCGCCGCCGGCATCGTCATCACGCTCGTCGTCCTCCTGGGCAACGTCTGGCTCGCCGGCCGGCTCGTGCCCCCGGCCGACGGCGGCGGCGGGACGTTCCGTTCCTGGATCGACCGGTTCAACGAGGCCGCCGCGAACGCCGACCGCGCGCGGCAGCGCGGACCCTGGGATCCGTGGGGCGGCTCCGCGCGCGGGCCCCGGCCCGTCGGCCCGATCGAGATGCCGGATCCCGTCCCGCTCGGCAGCCTCGTGATCCTCGTCGTCGCGATCCTCGCGGCGCTCGGCGTGGCCGGCGCCATCGCCGGCAGCTGGGAGACGATCCTCCTCTGGCAGCACCGCGTCCCGTTCGATCCGTCCGGGACGCCCGTCCCGGATCCGATCTTCGGCCGCGACATCTCGTTCTTCCTCTTCGAGCTGCCGTTCCTCCGGCTCGTCCAGTCGACCGTCGCGGGGCTGCTGTTCGCGGCCCTCCTCCTGACCGCCGGCCGCTATCTGCTCGCGGCGATGGGCGGGTCGAACGCCTTCGTCACCCGCGTCCGCGTCCATCTCGCGGGCCTCGCCGCGCTCCTCCTCCTGGCGATCGCCTTCGGCTACCAGCTCGACAAGCTCGAGCTCACCTACAGCACCCGGGGCATCGCCACCGGCGTCAGCTACACCGACCGGAACGCCCAGTTCCTCGCCTACGACGTCCTGACGGTGATCACGGTCCTCGCCGCGATCGTCCTGATGGTCGTCCCGTTCGTCGGCCGGATCCATGTCGGCCGCGAGCGGCGGCCGCTCTCGCCGCTCGTCCCGATCGGCGTCGTCCTCGGCGTCTGGTTCGTCGCGTCGATCGCGATCGGCCGGATCTACCCCGAGTTCGTCCAGCGGATCACGGTCGTCCCGAACCAGCAGACCCTCGAAGCGCCGTACATCTCGAACAACATCGCGATGACCCGGCTGGCCTTCGACCTGAACACCTGGCAGGAGCAGCCGTATGCCGGCGACCAGCCGCTGACCGCGGCGGCCGTCGAGTCCGACGCGGACACGTTCGCCAACGCCCGGCTCTGGGACTACCGGCCGCTCGGCGACGCCCTGAACCAGCTCCAGACGATCCGCCAGTACTACGCCTTTCCTGACGTCGACATCGACCGCTACCAGATCGGGAACGAGCTCAGCCAGGTGATGCTGTCGGGCCGCGAGATCGCGCTCGACAAGAACCCGAGCGCGACGGGCTGGGTCAACCAGCGTCTCGTCTACACCCACGGGATGGGCGCCGCGATGGTCCGGGTGTCCCAGGTGACCTCGCAGGGTCAGCCAGATCTCGACATCTCGAACCTGCCGCCGGTCTCGGTCAACGGGGCGCCCCAGATCACCGAGCCCCGG
>DATBGP010000128.1:0-5317 GCA_036557925.1 Candidatus Limnocylindrales bacterium
GTGATCGGCCTCCCAGCCGGTCGCCTTGCGGTGGTCGCCCCACGCCCGCGATTGCAGGACGTGGCCGCCCGGGGCGTCCACCGTCCACTCGTCCCAGTCGGCCAGCTCGGCGGCCGTCGCGATCCGGATCGACGTCAAGCGGCGTCCCCGCCATAGGCGCTCGCGCTGGCGCCGCCCTGGATCCCGTGGCGCCGGCGCGCCCACCAGACCCGCCCCTGCTGCGCCCGGATGTACGCCTGCCGGCCCAGCGGATCGAGGACGAGATCCCACGCCCCGACGTAGCGGACCTCGCGGCCGCCGAACCCGGTCTTGAAGTGGGCGATCCCGCCGGTCGCCAGGCCCCACAGGTCGTAGCTCGTCGCCCCCTGCTCGCGGGACGAGCGGATCGCCTCCCATTTCAGGAGGTAGTTCGCCCGGCTCTCGCCGCCGTCGGCGGTCATGCCACCGTACGGCTCGACGACCCGCGTCCCGCAGCGGACGAGGAAGAGCGTCGCGACCGCCTGGCCGTCAGCGCGCCGCGCGAAGAGGAGCCGCGCCCGGCCGGCCGGAGCGAATGCGTTCCAGACGTCGCGGTAGGCCCCCTCGGTCCGGATCAGGAAGCCGGCGCGATCCGCCGTCTCCCGGTAGATCCGGTAGAACTCGGGGATCGCGTCGCCGCCGGCGTCCGTGACCGTGATCCCGCCCGTTCGGGCCTTGTTCACGTACTGGCGCCATTTCTTCCGGAGGTCGCCCCAGAGCGCGTCCTCGTCGGGCGTCAGATCGACGATCCGGGTCGCGTTCGGCTGGATCGGATCGGCGGGACGCCAGCCCGCGGCCCGGAGCGAGCGGCGGAGCGAGCCGTCCTCGTCGAGCGGCCCGCCGGCCTCGATCTCCGGGTCGATCTTCAGGTGGGAGACGCGCCCGGCAGCGGCCGGCAGCCCGGATCGGACGGCCTCGGTGAATGCGTCGATGGTCGGCGGCGTCCAGACCGTCGTCACGGGACCCCGCGGCGCGTAGGCGATGGCCCAGAGCATCGGACGCGGCCGGCGGGTGAGGATCTGGGCGCCGATCCGGGAGCCGTCGGCCTCGACGCCCGTCTCGATCCGATGGGGGCGCCAGCCGTTCACGGCCTTCACGTCGGCCCAGCCGCTCAGCTGGAGGTACGAGCCGGGCCGGCCACGCTCGACGAAGGCGTCCCACTCCGATGCGTTCCCGCCGGCGGCTCCGTCCGCGGTCGGCACCGGCGGGGCGGCCGGGTCCGGGCGGGCCGTCGACGCGTCGTCGCGTTCGGCCGTGGCCGTCATGCGTCGCGCGGCCGGCGGACGAGTCCGAGCATGAGGGCGATGATCGCGGGCAGCTCCGTGATCCGCAACACGCTCGCGATCCCGGCGGATGTCAGCAGCCAGACAAACGTCACGACGACCATCCGGAGGACGAGCGTCAGCCGGCCCGGCTCGTTGCCGAAGGCGAGCGACAGGCCGGCCTCGATCCCGGCGGCGGCCAGGGATCCGCCGATCGTGACGACGAGCGTGCGCAGCCCGAGCGACGCGATCGGGCGAACCGCGAGCTCGCGCAGCGATCGCTTGAGCAGCACGAGGAGCACCGCGGCCTCGATCCACGCCGCGATCGCGATCGCGAGGGCGAGGCCGGGCAGGCCCAGCGGCTGGGCGAAGGCCACGCCAAGGCTCGTGTTCACGACGACGGCGAGGATCGCCGCGGCCACCGGCGTCCGCGTGTCCTGCCTCGCGTAGAAGGCGCGGGCGAGGATGGCGATGAGGGCGTGCGCCGTCAGGCCCAGGAGGAAGGCCGCGAAGGTCGCGGCCGTGAGGTCGATCGCGCCCTGGTCGAACTGGCCGTAGCCGAAGAGCAGGCGGACGATGTCCGTCCGGAGCACGATCGAGATGCCGGTGATCGGCAGCATCACGAAGACGATCAGCCGGATCGCCCGCGACATCAGGCCGGCGAAGCCTTCGAGGATGCCCGTCGCGGCCTGCCGCGAGAGCGACGGCAGGACGACGACGCCGAGCGGCACGCCGATCACGCCGATCGGGATCTGGAGCAGCGTGAACGCGACGTTGAACGCCGTCACGGAGCCGGTGACCATCGTCGAGGCGAGCCCGGTCAGGACGAGGAACGTGACCTGCGTCACGCCCAGCCCGAGCGCCCGCGGGGCCATGAGCTTCAGCGCCTGGCGGGCCTCGGGATCTTCGAAATGGACCTCGCGGTCGTACCGGAAGCCGAGCGCCCGGAGCGGCTGGATCTGGACCAGGAGATGGCCGATCGCGCCGGCGACGACGCCGATCGCCAGGCCGGTGACGCCGTAGACCGGGACGAGGAGCCAGGCGGCGCCGATGATCGCGAGGTTGTAGACGATCGGGGCGATCGCCGCGGCGGCGAACCGGCCCTGCGCGTTCAGGACGCTCGTCGCGAGGGAGCCGAGGGCGAGGAAGATCGGGCTGAGGATCATGATCCGGGTCAGGTCGACCGTCCGGTCCCACTGGCCCTGGCTGAAGCCGGGCGTGATCGCCGGGATGAGCCACGGGGCGGTCACGAACACGATCACCGCCATCACCAGCAGCGCCGCGAGCATGAGGTTCGCGATCGTCGAGACGACCTTCCACGCCCGGGCCGTCTCGTCCTTCGCGAGGAGGCTCGAGACGATCGGGATCACCGCGGACGACAGGGCGCCGGCCGCGACGAGCTGGAACACGAGATCGGGGAGTCGGAAGGCGGCGAAGAACGTGTCGAGCTCGGAGCCGGACAGGCCGCCGTTGACGATGATGACGACGCGGACCCAGCCGAGGACCCGCGAGATGAGGAATGCCCCGGAGACGATCAGGCCCGCCCGGGCGAGGGCGCGGGACGTGGTCACGCGGGGCGGTCGGCGGTGGGGCGGGTGGCGCGGGGATGGGCGCCGCGGTAGGCGGCCCGGAGGCGCGCCGGCGAGACGTGCGTGTAGACCTGCGTCGTGGCGAGATTCTCGTGGCCGAGGAGCTCCTGGACGACGCGCAGGTCCGCGCCGCCCTCGAGGAGGTGCGTCGCGAAGGAGTGGCGGAGCGTGTGGGGCGAAACGCCGATCGGCAGCCCCGCCCGTCCGCGCAACAGATCGAGACGGTAGCGGAGCCCTCGCACGCCGAGTGCCCCGCCGCGGTGGTTCAGGAAGAGCGCCGTCGGCGCGTCCGGGCCATCGCCGCGGCGGGCGGCGAGCACCGGCCGCCCGTCGACCAGGTATGCCTCGAGCGCTGCGAGCGCGGGCCGTCCCAGCAGCCCGATCCGCTCCTTGCGGCCCTTGCCGAGGACCCGGATCTCGCCCCGCCGGAGGTCCAGCGACGAGAGCTCGGCCGCTCCCAGCTCGCTGATCCGGAGCCCGGCGGCATACGTGGTCTCGACGATCGCCCGGTCCCGCCAGGCGATCGCGAGGCGGAGGTCGCCGGCCACCGCGTCGTCGGCAACGGTCGCGTCGACGGCGGCCAGCAGCCGCTCGACCTCCTCCACCTCGAGGACGCGGGGCAGGCGGCGCGGCAGGCGGGGCGTCGCGATCGCGCCCCACGGGTCGCCCGGCGCGAGGCCCTCCCGGCCCGCGAACCGGTGGAACGCCCGGATCGCCGCGAGCCGCTGGGCCGTGGAGCTGCGGGCGTGGCCCATCCCGAGGACCGCGAGGTAGGCGCGGAGGTCGCCGCGAGCCGGCGTCCGCCAGTCCACGCCGCGGGCGGCAAGCCAGTCGAGGTACGACCGCAGCGTGCCCGCGTAGGAGCGTTGCGTGTGCGGCGAGGTGTCGCGGGCCGCGAGCGACCCGAGGAATGCCTGCAGCGCGGCCTCGGCCGCGACGGCCGTCAAGCGCGCCCCCAGCGGCCGGCGGACGCCGGCGTCGGGCGCGGACTCACGCGTCCGGTGCGGTCCCGGTGGGCCGAGCCGTGGATCGCCCGCCGCGCGCGGACGAGCCGGTGCGGCCGCCCCGGGCGGTTCGGCCGCCGCGGCCTGCGCCGCCGGCGCCGCGACTCACGCCACGGGCCGGTCGGGCCAGCGCCTCCGGGTTCGGTGGACCGCCCTCGAGCCGCAGGCCCACGAGGTCCTCCCCCGCGGGGAGCGGCACGTCGGCGCCGCACTTCAGGCAGATCCCGGTCTCGCCGTGCCGGGCCACCGGCCCGTCGTCGGCGTCGTGGACGGCACCGACCGGCTCGAAGTTCGTCGTGAAATCGCATTTCGGATAGTTCGAGCAGCCGTAGAAGACGTTGCCCGTCCGCCGCGCGCGACGGGGCACGAGGTGGCCGTCGTTGTTCTTCGGGCAGGCGACCTCGAATGGCAGCGGATCGGGCGGCGGCGGTCCGTCCTTCTTGATGTAGTTGCACTCCGGGTAGCGCGAGCAGCCGACGAACGGGCCGAAGCGGCCGCTCTTGCCGACGAGCGTCCCCTCTCCGCACTGCGGGCAGACCTCGCCTTCGCCGGCCTGTGGCGGCGCCTCCTCGCCCGGCAGCGGACGCGATTCCTTGTGCTCCGGGAAGAGCGAGCAGGCGAGGAACCGGCCGTTCCGGCCGCGCCGGATGACCCTCGGATGGCCCTCGGAGCAGACCTCGTCGGTGGGCTCGGTGGTGAAGTCCGCGCGGCGGGTGGTCTTGCGGACCTCGTCGACGCGGTCGCGGAGGGGCGGATAAAAGGCCTGGAGGAGCGGCACCCACGGGCGCTCGCCGCTGGCGACCTCGTCGAGCTCCTCTTCCATGCGAGCCGTGAACTCGAGATCGACGTAGTCGCCGAAGTACTCGACGAGGAAGTCCGTGACGATCTCGCCGACGAGCTCGGGACGGAGACGGCGCTCCTCGACCCGGACGTAGCCGCGGTCGAGGATCGTCGAGATCGTCGCGGCGTATGTCGACGGCCGGCCGATCCCGTGCTCCTCGAGCGCCTTGATCAGCGTGGCCTCCGTGTAGCGCGGCGGCGGCTCGGTGAAGTGCTGGGTCGGGGTGACCTCGCGCACGCTCGTGACGGCGCCCTCGGCGAGCGCCGGCAGGCTTCGGTCGGCCTCCTCGTCCTCGCCGTCGTCGCGGCCCTCCGTGTAGACCGCGGAGAACCCGTCGAACAGCGTCTTCGTGGCGCTGGCGCGGAGCTCGTAGCTGCCGTCGGCCAGCTCGATCGTCGTCGTCTCGAGCTCCTTCGCGGCCATCTGGGAGGCGATCGCCCGCTGCCAGATCAACCGGTAGAGACGCAGCTCGTCCGCCGCGAGTGACCCGGCAAGCGAATCCGGGTCGCGCTGGAACGACGTGGGCCGGATCGATTCGTGGGCCTCCTGGGCGCCCTTCGCCTTCGTCCGGTAGACGCGGCCCTTCGGCATCGTGTACGGCTC
>DATBGP010000129.1:0-5334 GCA_036557925.1 Candidatus Limnocylindrales bacterium
TGATGCTCTCGGCCGCCGGGAGCCTCCGCTGGTTCCGCGACACGCTCGCGCCGGGCGAGCCGTACGGGGCCCTGGCCGACGCGGCGGGCGAGGTGCCGGCCGGCAGCGACGGCCTCCTCTTCCTGCCCTATCTCACCGGCGAGCGGAGCCCCCATCCGGACCCGCTCGCACGCGGGGCGTTCGTCGGGATCACGGTGGCCCACGATCGCCGGCATCTGACCCGGGCCGTCCTCGAGGGTGTGGCCTTCGGGTTGCGCGACGGGCTCGACCTGATGGTGGCGGCCGGGATGCCGGCGCCGCGCCGCATCCGGGCGTCCGGCGGCGGCACGGCGAGCCCGGTCTGGCGGCAGATCCTCGCCGACGTCCTCGAGGCCGAGATCGCGACCGTCGCGACGACCGAGGGAGCCGCCTATGGCGCGGCCGTCCTCGCGGCCGTCGGTGCCGGCTGGTTCCCCGACGCGTCGGCGGCGACGAAGGACTGGGTCGAGACGACCGTCGTCGCCTCACCCGGCCCGGACGTCGCCGCGTACCGCGACGCTCACGCCCGCTACGCCGGGCTGTACCCCGCCCTCGCCCCGACGTTCCACGCCGGGGCCTGAGCCGGCATCAGCCGCGGAGCTGGACCTCCTCGAGCTCCTGCTCGGTCACGTCGCCCGGCTTCTTGCCGAGGATGATCATCCCGAGGATCTCGTCCGTGTTCACTTCGTGCTTGTTCACGGTGTCGACGATCCGGCCGTGGTACATGACGCTGATCCGGTCGGCCAGGTCGTACACGTCGTGGATGTCGTGGCTGATCAGGAGGATGCCGATGCCCTCGGTCTTCAGCTGCCGGACGAGGTTCCGGACCTGGGCGGTCTCGGCCGGGCCGAGCGCGGCCGTGGGCTCGTCCATGATCAGGATCTTCGCGTTGAAGTACACCGCACGGGCGATGGCGACGGCCTGGCGTTGACCACCTGACAGCTGCTTGACCGGCGACGTGAACCGCTGGAAGGCCGGGTTCAGCCGGCCCATCACCTTCCGGGTCGCGTCCTCCATCTGGTCGTCGTCGAGATTCCCCAGCCGCGTGGTGAGCTCCCGTCCGAGGAACATGTTCGCCGGCGCGTCGAGGTTGTCCGCGAGCGCGAGGGTCTGGTAGATGGTCTCGATCCCGTACGCCTTTGCGTCGCGCGGGTTCGTGATCGTCGCCTTCTGGCCGTTGACGAAGATCTCGCCGCTGTCGGCGCTTTGCGCTCCCGACAGCACCTTCGTCAGCGTGGACTTGCCGGCGCCGTTGCCACCGACGAGGCCGACGACCTCGCCGGGGAAGAGCGTGATCGTGACGTTGCGCACGGCGTGGACGCCGCCGAACGCGACGTTGATGTCCCGCATCTCGACGAGCGGGGTGCCGGTCGTGTCCGGCGCCCGCGAGTGCGCCGCGGCGGAGCCCGCTGCGGGCGCCGGAGGCGGGGCCGGAGCCGCGGTCGTGTCGTTGGTCATCCCTGCGTCCGTCATCGCGCCCGCCTCCGGTTCCAGGCATCCAGGCCGACCACGCCGATCAGGACGACGGCGAGGACCATGTTGATCTGTGGCGAGTTGAGCCCGAGGAAGCCGAGCCCGTAGAGCAGCGAGTACATCACGAGGGCGCCGAGGATCGCGCCCGGGATCGAGCCGACGCCGCCTTCGAACGTCGTGCCGCCGATCACGGCGGCGGCGATCACGTACAGCTCGTAGCCCTGGCCGAGGTCGAGCGTGCCGCCGTTCAGCCGGGCCGAGGCGATCGCGCCCGCGATCGAGCACAGGATCCCCATGAGGATGAACGTCTTCATGATCGTCCATCGGGTGTTGATGCCGGCGAGCTTGGCGGCGTCGGGGTTGCCGCCGTACGCGTAGATGTCGCGGCCGAACCGTCGCCGGGTGGCGAGGAACGTCATGATCAGGGTCACCGCGATGACGATCAGGAGCGGGATCGGGATGCCGGCCTCGATCTGAAGCCCGCCGGGCGGCTCCGTGATGCCGTGCTGCTGGGCGTATTCCGTGGCCAGGCCGGGCGGCCAGTGGTACGAGTTGACGACGTACACGCCGAGCAGGATCAGCCCGATCGAGATGATCCCGATCGCGGCCTCGGCCCACATCGGGCGCAGCGGGAAGCCGTACTTCCGGCGCGTCCGGCGGGCGTTCAGCAGGAGGAGGATCACGGCGATGCAGCCGATGATCCCCAGCACCCACGCCCAGATCCCGCCGAGCGAGCCCTGCGGGCCGCCGCCGATGAGGTTGAACGTCGGGTCGTTCGGCGCCACGGTCGTGCCGCCGCTCAGCTGCCAGGTGAGGCCGCGGAAGAGGAACAGGCCGCTCAGCGTGACGACGAACGAGGGAATGCCGACGTAGGCGATCAGGAAGCCCTGGTAGGCCCCGATCGCGATCCCGAGGGCGACTCCGGCGGCGAGCGCGATGACCCAGGCGAGCGGGTGGTTCACGCCGATGGTGTTCGGGAACACGTCGGCCATCAGCACGGCGTAGGCCATGCCGATCACACCGACGACGGAGCCGACCGAGAGGTCGATGTTCCGCGAGACGATCACCAGGACCATCCCGGTGGCGAGGACGGCGATCCCGGAGGCCTGGACCGAGAAGGTGATGAAGTTGACCGGCTGCAGGATGTTCGGGTTGGCGATGCCCAGCCCGATCCAGATCACGATGAGGGCGACGACCATCCCGAACTGACGGAGGTCGATCTCGGTCGCCCGGATCGCATCGCCGATCCTCGACCCAGTGCCACGGGCCTGCTCACTCGGAGCGGTCCCGGCCACGCTTGTCATCGCTCTCCTCCTGGCCCATCAGCTCCTGATGCGGGAACGGCGGAACGAAGAAGGCGACCTGCCCCGCGGGGCGGAGCAGGTCGCCAGAGTGATCCGGGCGAGGGTTACGGGCAGGCCGGGGTCGAACCGGCGGTGACGCCGGCGCAGACCTGGTCCTTCGTCACCCAACCGGCGTCGATCGTGGACTGCAGGTTGTCCTTGGTGATCGCCGTCGGGGTCAGGATGATGGACTGGACGCTCTTGCCACCGGGGGTGGTGAACGCCGCAGCGCTGGTCGATGCCGGGGCAGCGGCGGCCGGGAGGTCGCTTGGCGCCTTGGCGTCCTTGAGGGCGGTGCCGCCGCAGAGCTGCATCGCGATGTCACCGGCGGTCTCGCCGAGCGCGAACGCGTTCTTCCAGACCGAGACGGCCTGGGTGCCGAGCGCGACGCGGTTGAGGGCCGCGGTGTCGCCGTCCTGGCCCGTGACCGGGACCTTCAGGCCGACGGCGTCGAGAGCCTGGACGACGCCCGTCGCCATGCTGTCGTTCTCCGACAGGACGGCCTGGATGTCGTTGTTGTTCTGGTTGAGCGCCTGCTCCATGTTGTTGCGGGCGTTCGTGGTGTCCCAGTTCTCGGTGTTCTTCTCGAACACGACCTTGATCCCGGCCGGGTTCGTCTCATTGAGCTTCGGGATGCCCGCATCGGTCATGCCCGAGCGGAGGAACGCCGAGTTCGGGTCCGTCTCCGCGCCGAGGATGATCGCGTAGTTGCCCTTCGGCACGAGCTTGATGAGCGTCTCCGCCATCAGCGTCCCGACCTTCTTGTTGTCGAACGTGATGTAGAAGGTGTTCTCGTCCTCGATCAGGCGGTCATACGCGATGACCTTGACGCCCTTGGCGGTCGCGTCCGCGATCGCGGGCTTGATCGCCTCGGAGTCCTTGGCGAGGACGATCAGGACCTTCGCGCCCTGGTTGATCAGGTTCGCGATGTCCGTCGTCTGCTGCTCGGCCTTGTCGTTCGCGTCGGCGCGGATGTACTTGCCGCCCTTCGCCGCGATGGCCTTCTGCATCGCCGGCTCGTCGGCCTTCTTCCAGCGCTCCTGCGAGTAGTTGTTCCACGAGACGCCGACCGTACAGCCGGTGGCCGTCCCGCCCGAGCCGCCTGCGCCGCCGCTCGGACTCGAGCTGCTGTTGCACGCGCTCAGGATGACTGCGGCGCTGGCGAGAGTGATCGCCAGCTTTCGACCGATCATGTGGTGCGCTCCTCCTCAAGTGACGACGTTGCTCCAGGGGACCTGGTCCCTCGTTCGCCTCGCTGGGTCGGCGCTAGGCTACCACCCTCCTGACTGTCAACTTGCGGGTTTCTGACGCATCCGCCGATCGACGCAGCCAGGCGGCGGGGTCGGCGAGGATGGGCTCCAGGGCGAGCTCGGCGGCGCCGATCAACGGCGCCTCGGCTCCGAGGGAGCCGGCCACGACCCGAACGAGCCGTCGAGGCGCCGGCAGCGCCCGACGGTCCAGCTCGGCCTCGACGATCGGGGCGACGAATGGATGGATCCGCTGGAAGAGCCCGCCGAAGACGACGAGGCTCGGATTGAGCGTGTTCACGAGGCCCGCCAGGCCGATCCCGATCCAGCGGCCGGTCT
Source organism: Candidatus Limnocylindrales bacterium (assembly GCA_036557925.1). Taxonomy (GTDB): domain Bacteria; phylum Chloroflexota; class Limnocylindria; order Limnocylindrales; family CSP1-4; genus CF-46. Next base: position 4,421 of record DATBGP010000129.1, read on the forward strand.
CCTCGAGCGCGGCGAGCGCGTCGGGATCGCCGGCGGCGGCGTCGCGGAGCAGCCCGTCCATCTCGAGCCGGCCGCCGCGCTCCGATCGACCCGCCCTCCGGAGCAGGCTCAACGCCCCGATCTCGGTCTCCCAGCAGCCGATCGAGCCGCAGCTGCACGGGCGGCCCGCCGGGTTCACGGGCAGGTGGCCGATCTCGCCGCCGTAGCCGGCGACACCGGCGAACGGGCGACCGTCCACGAGCAGCCCGCCGCCCACGCCGACCTCGCCGGAGATGAACAGCACGTGATCGGCGCCACGGGCGATCCCTCGCCGCGCCTCCGCCAGGGCGCCGAGCTCCGCCTCGTTCGCGACGGCGATCTCGACGTCGTCGCCGAGCGCCTGGGCCAGGCGGGCGCCCAGGGGCTCGTCCGTCCAGCCGAGGTTCGGCGCCATCGAGACGAGTCCATCCGCCCGTCGGACCACGCCGGCCACGGCCACGCCGACGCCGATCTCGTCACCGCTCAGGACACCGGCGTCGTCTTCCCCCTGCGGGTCGCGGATGGTCCAGGCGAGCTCCGCGAGGTCGTCGACGATCGCCGCGAGACTCGAATGGCCGCGCGGCCGGTCGCGCCGGACGTGATCGAGGACCACGCCGCCGAGCCCGATCCGCGCCACGGCGAGCGAGTCCACCTCGATGTCGAAGGCGAGGACGACGGCGCCCTGCGGCACCAGGCTGACCAGCGGCGACGGGCGACCCGGGGTGCCGAGCAGCGCGGGCCGGCCCTCCGAGACGATCCCGCCAATGACGAGCTCGCCGATGAGCGCCCGGATGGCGCTGCGGGTCAGGCCGCTGCGGGCGACGAGGGCGGACCGCGACATCGGACCCCCGTCGTGGAGCGCGCGGACGATCGAGCTGAGGTTCGCTCGACGGATC
>DATBGP010000130.1:0-5955 GCA_036557925.1 Candidatus Limnocylindrales bacterium
GGTGGACGGGTCGAGATCCCAGTCGTTCAGGAACTCGACCTCGACGTGGCGGATGCCGTGATCGGCGAGCACGCGCCGGATGCCCGCGTAGCCGATCCGCGCGACCGTCGCCACGAGGTCCTCGTGGACGAGGCCGATGCCGGTCCAGCCGGCCGCGGCGGCGGCCGCGGCGCGGTCCTCGAGCGGGAACGGGCTGACCTCGGTGGGGGCACCCGGATACACGTCGCCGGCCAGCGTCCAATACGCGGCGAGGAGCTCGATGTGACGGTCGGTCACAGCACGACCTCGGCACCGTCACGGGCGGAGGATGCGAACAGCGCTTCGATCAGCGTGCTGATGTTCAGCGCGTGCGTCGCCGGGACGACGATCGGGTCGCCGGTTCGGAGCGACGTCACGAGGGCGGACAGCTCGCGATCGAAGAACGAGGGGTTGCCGATCTCCGCGAGCTCCGGCGAGTAGACGGTCTTCTTCGAGGCCCACTGGATCGGGAAGCTCGTCTCGCTCCATTCGGTCCAGCCTTCGTCGACCCCGTGCCGGCCGTTGTCCCAGATCCGGTAGGCGGCCGGGAGCGGCCGGCTGGACATCACGCCGTCGGTCCCGTAGGCGGTGATGTCCCAGGTCTCGAGCCACGGCAGCGGGTCCCACGAGAAGAAGTCGACGACGACGAGCTTGTCGTCGTAGGTCAGGACGGCGCCGGCTGCGTCCTCGCGGGCGGTGGGGCTCATCGCCCCGGGGAACTTCGTGATCCGGGCGTTCACCGATCGCGGCATGCCGAAGTGGAGGATCACCCGGTCGAACAGGTGGCACGAGATCACGAACATGCCGCCACCGATGTCGCCGGGCTGCTTCATGTGGTCCGTGTCGGCCTCGTCGTGGGAGACGCCGCCGTGCGCCCGGACCTGGAGCACCTTGCCGAGGCGGCCGCTCGCGAGGACCTCCTGCATCTTCTCGACGGCCGGCGAGAACCGCCAGCAGTAGCCGACCTGGACCCGCCCGCCGGTCCGCTCGACGGCGTCGACGATCCGCTGGACGTCCGCCGCGTTCCGGCCCGCCGGCTTCTCGCACAGGACGTCCTTGCCGGCCTCGAGCGCCTCGATCGTCAGGTCGGCCATCGAGTGGCTCTTCGAGTGGACGTAGACGACGTGGACGTCCGGGTCGGCGAGGATCTCCGCCTTCGTGCGTGCCGGAATCCCCATCGCCCCCGTGAACACGGTCAGGATCGGACTGTCGTCGGCTGCCCCGAGCATCCGCAGGTCGTCCCGGCGCTGGACGGCCTTCACCCGCCCGCTCGTGTGCGGGTGCGTCACCCCGAGGCACGCGACGCCGATCGTGACGTCTGGACCGAGCGGGTTCGTCATCTCATCTCCCTGTCTCCAGCCGTCCGTCGAGGGCCCGGGCGAGGAGGCCCCGGAGCTCGTCACGGTCGATCGACCGCGGGTTCGCCGGTGGGCTCGCAACGATCTCGTCCGCCGCGCCGTCGACGTCGCCATCGGTCATCCCGAGCGCCCGCAGGCTCGTCGGCGCACCGACGCCGAGGGCCAGTCCATGCAACCCGGCGGGCGCGTCGTGGACGCCGAGGGCCCGCCCGATCCGGGTCATTGCCACCGGCGCGGCCGGCGCGTTCCAGGCGAGCACGTGCGGCAGGACGACGGCGTGGGTCTCGGCGTGGGGCAGGTCGAGACGGCCACCCAGGACGTGGCAGATGCGATGGTGGAGGCCCATCTGCACCGTCCCGAGGACGGTTCCCGCCAGCCACGCCCCGTAGAGGAGCCGGCTTCGCGGCTCCGGGTCGTTCGGAGCCTCGACCAGGCCTGGCAGCGCCGAGGCGATCGCCCGGACCGCCTCCTCGGCCATGAGGCTCGCGATCGGGTTCGCGTCGGGGGCGTACAGGCCCTCGGCGGCGTGGGCGATGGCGTTGAACGCGCTCGGGATCGCGACCTCGAGGGGGAGGGTGCGGCTCAGCTCGGGGTCGTAGATCACGGTCCGCGGCAGGACCCGCGGGTCGCGCCCGGTCCGCTTCCGGGCGGCCTCCGTGAGCCCGAAGATCGGGGTCATCTCGCTGCCGGCGTAGGTCGTGGGCACGGCCACGATCGGGATCGCCGTCTCGAGGGCGATCGCCTTCGCCAGGCCGATCGCCGAGCCGCCGCCGATCGCGATGACGACGTCGGCGCCGCGGGCGGCGGCGAACGTCCGAGCCTCCCGCGCGACCTCGATCGGGACGTGCATCGTCGCCCGGTCGAAGACGCCGACGCACCGGGACTCGAGCCGGGCGGCGACCGCGTCGGCAACGGCTCGCCCCGACCCCGAGCACACGACGAGCGCTCGCGTCGCGCCGAGCTCCTCGACCTCGCCCTGGAGCTCGGAGATGCTGCCGGGCCCGAACACGACGCGTGCGGCGTTCGTTCGATAGACGAACCGAAGCCCCTCCACCGTCAGCCCGCCGGCGCGAGCACGAAGGTGTAGTCCAGCGTGTGATACGGCTCGTCGAAGCCTTCGCCGGGCTCGTGCCGGACCCACTCGGCGACGAGGCTCGTCCGGACGCCGAACACGGCGTCCGAGTCGAGGTACGGATCGCCGGCCACGAAGACGTGGGTGATCAAGCGCTCGAAGCCATGTGCGTCGATCAGGAAATGGAGATGGGCCGGCCGCCAGGGGTGCCTGCCGAGCGCGCTCAGCAGGGCCCCGACCGGGCCGTCGTGGGGGATCGGGTAGTGCTGCGGGAGGACCGATCGGAACCGGAAGCGGCCGTTCGGCCCGGAGCGGAGCCGGGCGCGTCCCTGGGGTTCGAGCCCGCCGTCGGGGCTCGCCCGCTGGACGTCGTACAGGCCGTCCTCGTCCGACTGCCAGACGTCGATCGCGGCGCCGGCGATGGGGCGGCCCTCGAGGTCCACGACCCGGCCGCGGATGAGACTCGGCGGACCCTTGGCCCCGTTCGCGATGTCGGCGCCGTCCTCGACCGCCGGCGCGCCGTCGACGAAGAACGGGCCGAGAACCGTCGCCTCCGTCGCGCCCGGCGGGTTCGCATGGTTCTGGGCCGTGACGAGCATCGACAGCCCCAGGACGTCCGAGAGGAGGATGAACTCCTGCCGGTTGTCGTCGGTGATGTGGCCGGCCTCGGTGAGGAAGCGGATGCCGGCGAACCATTCCTCCTCGGTCAGCCGGACCTCGCGGGCGAAGTCGTGGAGGTGCCGAACGAGGGCGGTCATCACCTCGAGGAGGCGGGGATCCTCGCAGCCGCGCATCGCGTCGAGGACGGCGTCGGTGATCGTGAGCTCGTCGACGGTTCGCACGCGGGCCTCCTGCGCCGGCCCGATCGGCCGGCCGCCCTCAAGGATAGGGACCGGGCACCGGCCCGCCCGGGCGGGCCCGTCGGGTCAGTAGAGGCTCGGGAACCGCGGCCGGTAGCGGCTCGCGAGGTTGAGCGACGTGTGGGCGTCCAGCGCGGTCAGGAGCGTCTTCGTGGTCGAGAGCTTGAAGCGGTTCGCGGTCAGGTAGGCCCGGATCGCCGACCAGTACGCGCCGGAGCCCATCGACCGGCGCGTGTCGTCGAGCAGGTTGCCGCCCTGGATGTAGATGTCCTCGTAGTAGCAGGCGGCGGAGTAGCGATAGATGGAGAGGTCGAGGCGGGCGGTCGAGCAGCGCGAGGCGCGGCGGGTGCCGGTCACGTACCGGGCGACCATGTCGGCGGCGGCCTCGTCAGCGAACGGCTGGGTCGACTGGTCGTTGCCGACGATCCCGTAGAACCACTGGTGAGCCGTCTCGTGGGCGACGAGGTAGGTCAGGCTGCCCGCGCCTCCCGGGATCCACGTGAGGCCGGGCGATTCCATCCCGGAGCCGCCGGCGGTCTGGGCCAGCTCGTAGGTCGGGTAGGGGTAGGCGCCGAGAAGCGCCGACTCCTTCGAGAGCGCGCTCTTCGCCGCGGACAGGACCGAGGCCGCCGGGAAGCCCGGCCGGCCCCAGACGCGGATCTGGACGCCGCCGACCGTCGCGGTCCGCAGGTGGTAGTCCGGCGACGCGGTGAAGGCGAAGTCGCGGACGTTCAGGGCCTCGTACGTCCGGGAGAGGCCGTTCGGGCTGACCGCGACCTGCTCGCCGGTGGTCGCCCAGAAGAGGCGTCGGTCGGCCACGATCGTGACCCGGACCCGCGGGCTCGTGCCGGTCACGAACGGGTCGCCGTGGTTTGGCCGATTGAAGGCGGTGGGGCGGCTGATCCACGACAACCAGCGATGCGCCTCGAGGATTCCGTTCGCCCGGGTGAACAGCCAGTTGGATCCGGCCGTCGTGCTGCGAAGCGTGGCCCGGTACTGGAGCCGGACGATGGTCGAGGCGTTCGGGTCGAGGATCCCGCCGAGCGGCAACCGGATCGTCTGGTCCGAGACGGTCGGGTGGACGGCACGGCCGTCGACCGATGCCGCGGTGATCCGCATCCCGCCGAGACGGGCGGCGATCGTGTTCAGCTCGAGCCGGTCGATCGCGAGGCCGGACGTGTTCGTCACGACGATCGCCTCGTAGACGCGGAACGACCGGCTGCCGTAGCTCACGTTGACCGTCGCCGAGTACTCCGCGCGGAGGTTCATGCTCGTCCGGTTGACCGATCCTGGGCGGACCGCATCGACCGTCGGGACGAGGGTGGCTCGGGCGGCGGGGGCGGCGTCGGAGAGGCGCGGCGCGGCCTCGACGGCCGCCGCAGACGGAACGGACAGCGCCGCCAGGAGGGCGAGGGCCCCGACCACCCGACGCGTCCGGTTCCGGGTCATGGCCAAAGCCTACCGATAGACTGGGAACGTGGCCACCACGTCGGCTCCGGGTCCGGTCGTCTCGCCCGAGGCGGGCGCGGCGCTGGTGCGGGCGATCGCGGCCGAGCTGCCCGGTCTTCGCCTCCTGACGGACGCCACGGATCGCGAGGCGTACCGGAACGACGAGACGGCGTATCTCCGGGCGGGGCTGCCGCTCGCAGTCGCTCTCCCGGAGACGACCGCGGAGGTCTCGTCGCTCGTCCGGTTGGCCGCCGCACACCGCGTGCCGATCGTGCCGCGCGGCGCGGGCTCGGGGCTCAGCGGCGGGGCCGCGGGGATCGACGGCGGACTGACGATCGCGATGACGCGGATGAACCGGGTCCTCGAGATCGACCGGGAGAACCTCGTCGTCGTCACCCAGCCCGGCATCCTGAACGCGGAGCTCAAGGCCCGCGTCGCCGCCGAGGGGCTGTTCTACGCCCCGGACCCCGCGAGCTACGAGATCTGCTCGATCGGCGGCAACCTCGGGACGAACGCCGGCGGCCTGTGCTGCGTGAAGTACGGCCAGACGCGGGATTCGGTCCTCGGGCTCGAAGTCGTCCTCCCCGACGGCAGGGTCATCCGGACCGGCGGCCGGAACGTGAAGGATGTGGCCGGCTACGCGCTGACGCACTTGTTCGTCGGGTCGCAGGGAACGCTCGGGATCATCACCGAGGCCACGCTCCGGCTGCACGTCGCGCCGCCGCCGCGCTCGACGATGCTCGCCTTCTTCGCGTCGCTCGCCGCCTCCGGCCAGGCGGTCGCGGCAATCGTCGCCGCCGGGCTCCACCCGGTCACGCTCGAGCTGCTCGACCACGAGACGATCCTCGCGGTCGACGACGCGTTCGAGCTCGGCCTCGAGCGGGACGCCGCCGCGATGCTCCTCGTCGAGAGCGACCTGCCGCCGTCGGCCGCCGGTGCGGAGCTGGACGCTGCGATCGCCGCGTGCGAGGGCGCCGGCGCGACCTCGATCGTCCGCGCCGAGGATCCGACCGAGGCCGACTGGCTCCGCCAGGCGCGCCGGCTGGCCCTCCGGGCGCTGGAGAAGCAGGGCACGGTCCGGATGGAGGACGTCGGCGTGCCCCGTGGGCGGGTGCCGGAGCTGCTCGTGGAGATCCAGGCCGCGGCCGACCGGCACGGCGTCCGCGTCGCGACGTTCGGCCATGCGGGCGACGGCAAC
>DATBGP010000131.1:0-6771 GCA_036557925.1 Candidatus Limnocylindrales bacterium
TCACCGAAGGCGACTGGTCGCCGCCCGGCGTCCGTCGCCTGCCCGACGAGGAGTAGCCCGCCCGCGGCCCGGACATGGAACGACCGGGTCGGCCAGTGCCCGACCGACCCGGTCGCGGGGAGGTGTCAGGAGTCGCCGTTCGAGGACGCCTCGAGCTCCGCCTCGGCGGCCAGCGCGGCGAACCCGAGCGCCTTTGCGATCTTGCCGGTCGCCGAGGCGACGCGAGCCGTGCCGACGATCGGCGCGACGGCGGCGAGGACACCGCGCGCGTCGTCGGCATCGAGGCCGGCCTCGGCGGCCAGCCCGAGGTTCAGGAGGTACGACGCCGGCGGCGCGTCGACCGCGATCAGGGCCGCGAGCCGGACGAGCATGACCTCGTCGTCGCCGAGCGTGGTCGCCTCGAGCGAGTCGGCCGTCATCTTCCCAAGCAGGTCGAGGACGGGCGTGTCGGTGGATGCAGGAGCCATGCGAATCGCCTCCAGGGTGGAGTGGACGGGGTGGACGGATGGAGCGGTCAGTCCCCGCGAGGAGCCTCCACCGGCGCGCGGCCGCCGGCAATGGCGCCCACCCCACGGACGTTCGGGCAGGCGCGCCCTCGTCACGACGCCCTCTATGATCGGTCGATGCTGCTGGCGATCGACATCGGCAACACGAACGTCACGACCGGACTGTTCCGGAACGGCGCGCTCGTTGCCACCCGCCGCGCGAACACGCACGCCCGCGCCTCGACTGACGAGGTCGAGCACCTGCTCGACGCGCTGCTCCGCCTCGACGACGCCTCGTTCGCCGACGTCTCCGCGATCGCCGCCTGCTCGGTCGTCCCGACGCTCACCGCCGCCCTCGAGACGATCGCGGCCCGCCGCGAGCGGCCGATCCTCGTCGCCTCCGCGGGCACCGTGCCGGTGGCCGTCCGGACCGATCGACCCGCCGAGGTCGGGGCCGACCGCCTCGTGAACGCCCTCGCCGTCGCCCGGCTCCACGGAACGCCCGCGATCGTCGTGGACTTCGGGACCGCCACGACGTTCGACTGTGTCGCGGCCGACGGGGCGTTCGTCGGTGGGGCGATCGCGCCGGGGCTGGAGCTCGGGCTCGAGGCGCTCGCGGCACGGACCGCCAAGCTGCCCCGGGTCGAGCTGCGTGCTCCGGACCGGGCGATCGGGCGGGACACGGCGGCGTCGATCCAGTCCGGGGCGGTGCTCGGCCATGAGGCGCTCGCGAACGGCCTCCTGGCCCGGCTCCGCGTGGAGCTCGCCGAGACCTCCGGCGTGGGGCCGGCCGACGTCCACGTCGTCCTGACCGGGGGGCTGTCGGCCGCGCCGTGGGCCCGCGGGATCGACGGAGTCGAGGCGATCGATCCCGAGCTCACGCTCAAGGGCCTCGCGATCCTCCGGGCCGAGGTGAGCGGCGGGCAGCCGCTGGAGCTCGGGCTGCCGGGATGAGCCCCAGCCGGGCGCCACGGGCCTCCGCTTCCCGGGCCGCAATCGCCACCGCCCGTCGCCTCGACGGCCGCCTGATCGCCGTCGGCGTCACCGGCTCGATCGCGGCGTACAAGGCGGCCGACCTCGTCCGACGCCTGCGCGACGAGGGCGCCGACGTCGTCGTCCTGATGACCCCGTCGGCGACCCGGTTCGTCGGGCCGCTGACGTTCGCCGCGCTGACCCGGCACCCGGTCGAGACCGACGTCGGCGGGCTGCTCCCCGACGAGCGGATCGGCCACATCGTCGTCGCCGACAGCGCAGACGCGATCGTCGTCGCCCCGGCGACGGCGCACTGGCTCGCGGCGATGGCCACGGGTCTCGCCGGCGACACCGTCACCGCCACCTGCCTCGCGACCACGGCGCCGGTGCTCGTCGCGCCCGCGATGGACGGCGAGATGTACGCCCACCCTGCGACCCGCGCGAACGTCGGCCGGCTCCGCGACGAGTTCGGCTACCGGATCCTGGATCCCGAGGCTGGGCCGCTCGCCTCGGGCCAGGTCGGGCAGGGCCGGCTCGCGGAGACCGCGGAGATCGTGGACGCCGTCGCCGCGGCCGTCGAAGGGCGGCCGGTCCGGAGCCCGGACCCCGCCGCCCGCCCGCCGGTCGTCGGCGAAGCGCGTCCGGCGGACCTCGACGGCCGGCGGATCGTGATCAGCGCCGGCGGGACGTCCGAGCCGATCGACCCCGTGCGCTTCATCGGCAACCGCTCGACCGGGAAGATGGGCGTCGCCCTCGCCCGGGCGGCCGTCGATCGTGGCGCCCTGGTCACGCTCGTCGTCGGGAGCGTGAGCGTCCCGCTTCCGATGGACGACGCGGTCTCGGTCGTCCGCGCCGAGACGACCGCGGCGATGGGTCGCGCCGTCGGTGAGGCCCTGACCGGATCGGACGCCCTGATCATGGCCGCCGCCGTGGCCGATTTCCGGCCCCGGACCGCGGCCGCGAAGAAGCTCACCCGGGACGAGGGCCTGACCCTCGAGCTGGAGCCGACCGAGGACATCCTCGGCGCGATCGGGGCGATCGTCGGCGCGCAGCCGGCCGGGGCGACGACGCCGGTGCTCGTCGGGTTCGCGGCCGAGACCGGATCGCTCGATCGCGCCGAGGAGAAGCTCCGCCGGAAGGGCGTCGACCTGCTCGTGGCCAACGACGTCTCGGAGCCCGGGTCCGGGTTCGGGACCGACACGAACCGGGTCACGATCCTCGCCGCCGACGGCTCCCGGGATGAGCTGCCCCTGCTGACGAAGCGCGAGGTCGCGGACCGGATCCTCGACCGGGTCGCCGTCGCGCTCGCGGACCGCGACGCCCGCGCCGCGGGCGCTTCGCTGGACGGCCGCGACGCTCCCGCGCAGACTGGACGGATGACGCAGGAGAGCCCCGCGTGACTGCAACCTCAACCACCGAGACGGTTCGAAGGCTGACGGTCGGCGACATCGCCCGGATGCACGCCGACGGCGAGCGGATCCCGATGCTCACCGCCTACGACTTCCCCACGGCGAAGCTCCTCGACGAGGCGGGGATCCCGCTCCTGCTCGTCGGCGACTCGCTCGGCCGGGCGATGCTCGGCTACGAGAACGAGATCCCGGTCTCGATGGCCGACATGCTCCACCACACGGCGGCCGTGACCCGCGGCGCGAAGCACGCTCTCGTCGTCGGCGACATGCCGTTCCTCACCTACTCGACGCCGGAGCAGGCCGTGGCAAACGCCGGCCGCTTCCTGGCCGAGGCCGGCGCGCAGGCGGTGAAGGTCGAGGGTGGCGTCCGCTCCGCGCGGACGATCGAGGCGCTGGTCAAGGCCGGCATCCCGACGATGGGCCACATCGGTTGGACGCCCCAGGCCGCGAACGCGGCCGGCAAGGTCCGGGTCCTCGGCAAGAGCCGCGAGCAGGCCCGGGCGCTCCTCCACGACGCGCTCGCGGTGCAGGAGGCGGGCGCCTTCGCGATCGTCCTGGAGCTCGTCCCCGAGCAGCTCGCCCGGGCCATCACCGATCGCCTCCGGATCCCGACGATCGGGATCGGCGCCGGCGCGGGCTGCAGCGGCCAGGTCCAGGTCATCACCGACCTCCTGGGCTGGGGCGCCTGGCATCCGAAGCACGCGAAGCCGTACGCGGACCTTCGCGGCACGATCCTCGCCGCGGCCGAGGCCTGGGCCGCCGACGTGACCGTGGGCTCCTTCCCCGGGCCGGAGCAGACCGTCCGGATGGAGGACGACGTGCTCGACGAGGTCCTCGGCCGGGGCGCGAGCGACCGGGACGCTGGGGACGTGCCCGAGGGCGTCCCGCTCGACCGCGACCTCTGATCGCGTCGCCTCCTTGATCGTCATCCGGACCCGGGCGGAGCTGCGCGACGCCCTCGGGGCGCTCCCGCGGCCGTTCGGCCTCGTCCCCACGATGGGCTGGCTGCACGACGGCCATCGATCGCTGTTCCGCCGGGCCCGTGATGGGAACGCCACGACCATCGCGACGATCTTCGTCAACCCGCGCCAGTTCAACGAGGCGGCCGACTACCAGCGCTATCCACGCAACGAGACGCGCGACCTGGCGATCTGCGAGGAGGAGGGCGTGGACGTCGTCTTCGCCCCGGGCGTCGAGGAGGTCTATCCGCCGGGCTTCGACACGACGGTTTCGGTCGGCTCGGTCGCGCGGCCGCTCGAAGGCGCCGCCCGGCCCGGCCACTTCGACGGCGTGGCGACGGTCGTGGCCATCCTGTTCGACCTGATCGGCGCCGATCGGGCGTACTTCGGCCAGAAAGACGCCCAGCAGGTGATGGTCATCCGCCAGATGGCCCGCGACCTCGCGATCCCGATCGAGGTGATCGCCTGCCCGACCGTGCGCGAGCCGGACGGCCTCGCGCTCTCCTCGCGCAACGTCCATCTCTCGCCGGAGGAGCGGACCGCCGCGCCGGTGCTGCGACGGGCCCTGCTCGCCGCGCGCGGCCGTTGGGAGGCCGGCGAGCGCTCCGGGAACGCGCTCCGGGCGGCGATGTCCGCCGAGCTCGGTCGGGAGCCCCTCGCGACGCCGGCCTACGTCAGCGTGGCCGACGGCACCACGCTCGCGGAGCTCAATCGGCTCGCCGACGGCGACCCGGTGCTGCTCTCCCTCGCCGTCCGGTTCGGACCCACGCGCCTGATCGACAACGAGCCCCTGCCCTGACGGAACCCGGTCGCGGGCACCGGTGTATCACCGACGACCGAGGATCACCCGCGGCCATGCGCCGCCCAGACAGCGCCGGAGGCACCCGATGACCACCCGTCGAACCCGCCGAGCGGTCGGTGTCGCCGCTGCTTTCGTGCTCGCGTCCATGGCGGCGCCCGTCGCCCTCGCCAAGGAAGGCATCGAGATCCGGCTCGCCGCGCCGATCCAGTCGGACGCGAAGCCGGGCGACGTCGTCCCGCTCTTCCTCGTCGCGACCGCGCTGACCGACGCGGGCGAGCACCCGCTCACCGGCACGGACATCTTCCTGCGCCTCTCCGGACCGACCGGGGCGACGATCGAGGCGCTCGGGGTGGAGCAACGGGAACGGGGGACCTACAAGGTGATGATCGAGGTCCCGGCCGGCGGCGCCGCACGGGCCGAGTTCGGGATCCACCGCTCGTCCACGAACGGCCCGGCCGACGTCGTCTGGCCGTACGACGGCGTCCTGGTCGCGGCGGCCATCCCGGCACCCGTCGACCCGGACCTGTTCAAGCTGCCGAACCAGCCCGGCTACCAGCCCGCGACCGAGGGCAGCGGCAACGGCGCCGGGCCGGCCCTGGCGGCCGACGGCGAGGCGGCCGCGCCGGCGAGCCAGCCGCCGTCGCCGGCACTCGATCCACGGATCGTCGGCGCCGCCGCGATCGGGCTGGTCGGGCTCGTCGGGCTGGCCGCGGCAGCCATGTTCGGCGTTCTCCATCGCCGACGGGGAGACCCCGCCGCCATCTGACCTCCCTCTCCCCCACTCGCGAGATCGGGCGCCCGCGTCGGAAGGGCGCCCGATCCGCACGTTCAGGGTTCTCATCGCTTTCCTCGCCGCCGGGTCCGCGGCGAGGATCGCGCCATGGAGAGGCACGAACCCAGGATCGTCGTCGGAGCCCTGCTCGTGGTGTTCGTCGTCGTCGGCCTGCTGTATTTCAGCGGCAGCCAGACGTCGACGATCCTCTCGAAGGTGGGCGCGGCCATTCCGTACACACCCCCCGCGGACGAGCCGGCGCCACCGGAGGCGGGCGACGTGGTGGGCGGACCGGCAGCCGGCGGGAAAGGACCGGGCGCGGTGGCAGCGGCGCAGCCGGCGAAGCTGTTGATCGTCCGGAAGGGCACGCTCCGCCTCGAGGTCACCGACGTCGCCGCGACCGTGTCGCGAGCCGCCGGCGTCGTGACCTCGAGCGGCGGATTCGTGGCGGGGTCCACCGAGACGGGCACGGCGGGAGACGCCCGGGCCGGCGTCGACTATCGAATCCCGGCCGCTGCCTGGGAGTCGACGCTCGCGGAGCTTCGCGATCTGGCGACCGTCCGCGAGCAATCGGTCTCGACCGAGGAGGTCACCGGGCAGGTCCTGGACCTGGGCGCGCGGATCGCCAACCTCCGCGCGACCGAGTCCGCCCTCCAGGCGATCATGGCCAAGGCGGCGAAGATCGCGGACGTCCTCGAGGTCCAGAAGCAGCTCACCGAGACGCGCGGCCAGATCGAGGAGCTGACGGCCCAGCAGGCCGGGCTGCAGGATCGGGCGGCGTTCGGCAGCCTCGCCGTGACGTTCCAGCTCCCGCCGAAGGCCGCCCCGGCGGCCACCCCCAGGCTGGGCTGGGATCCGGCACGCGACGCGGAGCTCGCCACCTCGAAGCTGGTCCGGATCGGCCAGGAGGCCACCACCGCCGGGATCTGGTTCGCGATCGTCGGCCTGCCGATCCTCGTGGCCCTGGCGATCGCCATCGGGCTGGCATGGGTCGCCTGGCGGCTGGCGACCCGCTGGCGCGACGCGTCCCAAGCGCGGTCGGCCGGCTGACGCTCGAGGTCAGATGGCCGGCGCCTCCTCGGCCACGGCCAGGATCCGCTCGATGTCGAGGTGCTCGGCCACGAGGCTCTTGATCATCGCGATCTTCTCGTGGTCGGCCGGGTGCGTCTTCACGAGCAGGTCGTGGACCTCGGAGGCGACCACGTAGGTGTCCTCGGGCACGATCGTCGCGAAGAGGTCGGCCTGGCGGATCGCCGCGACGACCGGATCGCGCGGGCGGTAGCCGCCGGTCAGGAGCAGGCCGAGCGCGGCACCCTCGTGGCCGTCGACGTTGGCCGTCCGCTCGTTCGAGGCCTCCGCGGCGATCCGGGCG
>DATBGP010000132.1:0-8696 GCA_036557925.1 Candidatus Limnocylindrales bacterium
GACGGCTCGAACGGCCCCGACGTCCTCACCCAGAGCGGCGTCGTCCGCAGCGACATCCGGACCAGCTTCGGGACGTCCACGACGACGGCCCAGGGCGTCCCGCTCACGATCCGGTTCGCCCTCCTCGACGCCTCGAAGGACTGCGCGCCGCTCGCCGACGCGGCCGTCTACGCATGGCACTGCGACCGCGACGGCAACTATTCGATGTACTCGCAGGGCGTCACGAACGAGAACTACCTGCGCGGCGTCCAGGCGACGGGAGCGGATGGCGTGGCAACCTTCAGCAGCATCTTCCCGGCCTGCTACCAGGGCCGCTGGCCGCACATCCACTTCGAGGTCTACCGGAGCCTCGACCAGGCGACGACCCCGGCGAACCGGATCGCCACCTCGCAGATCGCGCTGCCGGCCGACATCTGCCGGCAGGTCTACGCGACCGACGGCTACGCGAGCAGCCAGACGACGTTCCCGCAGGTCAGCCTCCAGACCGACATGGTCTTCAGCGACGACGCCGCGATCCACCAGATCGGGGCGATGTCCGGGACGATCTCGAACGGCCTCACCGTCGAGCTGCCGGTCCCGGTCCAGACCGCCTGAGGCGGGCCGGCCCACCGTTCCGGAGATCCGGCTCGTGATCGCTCGGCCGGAGCCTGGCGTTCGCGCGGCCCGGCTCGCCGGTGTAGACGGGATCCGGATAGCGGATGTCGGGATGGGACATCGCGGCCTCCTCGGGTCTCGGACAGGCGGATGCGCCGGCGCCCGGGCGGGCGCCGGCGCGAGAGGTACGAGTCAGGCGGTGAAGAACCCCGCGAGCGCGGCGCCGATCACGGCCGGATCGACGTTGTGGCCCTGTCCCTCGAGAAGGCGGAACTCGCCGTTCGGGATCGCCCCGGCAAGCGCCCGGGCCGAGTCGATCATCGCGGGGAAGTCGGCGCCGCCGGCGAGCACGAGCGTCGGCGCCGTGACCCGAGCGGCGACGGCGGTCGGGATCGAGTAGTCGCCCATGCACAGGGCGTCGTACACGAGCGTGTGCGCGATCCGGACCTGGCCGGCGAAGAACGGCTGGGTCTTCGCGAACTCGACGAACTCCGCTGGCATCCGCACGACGTCCGTCATGAAGTACACGACGGCCTCGTCGGGGTGTCCGGCGTCCAGCCGCTTCCGATACTGCTCGACCGTGTCGCTCGGCGGCCGCAGGGCTGGATCCTCGAAGTACGGGACCTCCCAGAGCGCCAGCTTCCGGACCCCGGAGCCCAGCGCGGCCGCGGCGTGGAGCGCCAGCGCCCCGCCGGACGACGTGCCGTAGAGGCCGGCGGGTCCGCCGGTCGCATCGATCACGGCCCGGATGTCCTCGATCTCGCGCTCGACCGCGTACGGCAGCGTGTCGCCGCTGTCGCCGCGACCGCGGCGGTCGAAGTTGTAGACGGTGTTCGTGGCCGAGAGCACGCCTGCGAGGCCGGCGTTCGCCATCCGGTCGGTCGAGCCGCCGCAGACGAGGACGACGGCCGGGCCGGACCCGGTCCGTTCGAAGGCGATGGTCGTGCCGTCCGCCGACGTGACGGTCTGGAGCGTGGCGCTCTGGTTCATCGGGGCCTCCGGTTCGATCGATGCTTGTCCGGGCTCGCGGTCAGGACGACTGGAC
This sequence comes from Candidatus Limnocylindrales bacterium, assembly GCA_036557925.1. Taxonomy (GTDB): domain Bacteria; phylum Chloroflexota; class Limnocylindria; order Limnocylindrales; family CSP1-4; genus CF-46. The sequence continues at coordinate 1,640 of DATBGP010000132.1, forward strand.
GGCCGACAGGTGATCGGCCAGGCGGTCGAGGAAGATGAGCATCCCGCGCATCGCCCGGGAGTACTCGTCGGCGGGCAGGTTGCCGCCCGTCTGGGTGAAGGTCATCAGCGTGCGCCCGTCGCCCAGATCCCGCAGGTCGACGGTGAACAGGTCGGCGTTCGGGCCGTCCGGGTTGTCCGGGTCGGCGATCGTCATCTCGAGGTGGGTCGGCGGGTCCACCGCCTGGAAGCGACCGGTGAAGGGGATCTCGATCCGCTCGGGGCCGTGATACATCGTCGCCTTCCAGAGCCCGCCCGGGCGCGCGTCCATCTCGACGCTCTCGAGCGGGATTTCCGAGCCGTGCTCCCCGAACCAGGTGATGAAGTGATCGGGCTCGGTCCACGCGGCGAAGACGAGATCGCGGGGCGCGTCGAAGACCCGGACGATCGTGATGCCCTTGGCGTCGCTCGCCGCGGAGACGACGCCCGTGGCGGGGGCTGCGGTCATCGATCGGTTCCTTTCTGGACGTCCCGGAGATGGTCGGCCAGGCGGTCGAACCGCGCGGACCAGAACGCCCGGTAGTGCTCGAGCCACGCGTCGGCCTCGCCGAGCGGTTGGGCGCGGAGACGCGCGGGTCGCTGCTGGGCGGCCCTCCCCCGAGTGACGAGGCCCGCCCGCTCGAGGACCTTCAGGTGCTTCGAGACGGCCTGGACGCTGACCGGGAACGGCTCGGCGAGCTCCCCGACCGTGGCGGGGCCGTCGCTGAGCCGGGCGAGGATCGCGCGCCGGGTCGGATCGGCGAGGGCGGCGAAGGTCGTGCTGAGCTCGTCGTCCGGCATGTTCATCCAAATGGTTGTGCAACCGCGTGGTTGTATAGTGCGCGACGCAGGTCCCGACTGTCAAGCCGCTGGCATCACGGCGCCCGGCGACTGGTGACACCCGACCGCCCGTCTGACGCCGCGCGCGGTCGCATGCGCGGCCGCGAGGCGAGCATCGACGTCCACGGCCTGACGGCGTCGACCCGTGCGCGACCGGCCGCCGGCGCGATACCCTGACCGGCGTCATGCAGATCTCGTTCGGCCGGCGTCCCGAGGACGCCTGGCTCTCCCGGATCTCGAACCGGAACGGCTGAGCCGCCCCTTCCAGCACCAGCGTCGGTGGAAGGGGCGAGGATCGGACGCAGGCCGCCCGCGGCAACGATCAGCGTTGCGCGCGCTGGTCCGTCACCTCGTTGAGCCAGGTTCGAACGAGGTTCGTCGTCATGCCCATGCCCCATCGGACGTTCGCCCAGGTGGCGAAACGCCGGCTCGTCGGCAAGGAAGGCCCGGAGCGGATCCGTGCGGTGCGCGAGCTCCTGAGCGAGCTGCCCGACTACCGGAACGGTCCGTACGCGGACCTCCGGAAATCGCTCCTCGCCGAGATCGAGGACACGCGGGTCCGGTCGTCGGCCGTCCATCGCGACTCGATCGCGGTTCGCCGCGAGGGCGCGGCCCAGGTCGCGCTCGTCGGTCCGCCGAACGTCGGCAAGTCGTCGCTGCTCCAGGCCCTGTCGCAGATCCAGATCAAGACGGGCGACTACGCATTCACGACGCTCCGGCCGGTCCCGGCCCTGACGCGCATCCACCGCGTCCTGGTGCAGCTCGTCGAGATCCCGGGCCTGATCCACGGCGCCTCCGACGATCGCGGCGGCGGTCGAGCCCTGCTCGGTGTGCTTCGGTCGGCCGACGCCATCGTGTACTGCGCCCGGGCCGGAGCCGACCCATCCGAGCTGGAGACGGTCCGCCACGAGGTCGAGGCGGCCGGGATCGACGTGCCGTTCGCGATCGCCCTGACGCGTGCGGACGAGGCCGCTCCGAAGGCCGAAGCCGCCAGCCTGACCAGCGCTGCACCGGAAGCCCGAGTCATCCGCGTCTCCGTGCTCGACGAGGCATCGCTCGAGGTCCTCCGCGAGACGATCTGGTCCCTGACCGGCCTGATCGCCGTTTGGCTCCGGTCGAACGGCGTCACCGACGAGGCGCCGCTCGCCCTGCACCCGCCGGCAACCGTCGAAGATGTCGCCGATTCGATCCACCACGAGCTCGCGGCGAGCTTCGCCGGGGCCCGGGTCTGGGGTCCGTCGGCCAGGTTCGACGGTCAGCGGGTCGGACGGGACCACGAGGTGCACGATGGCGACGTCGTGGAGATCCTGAGGTGAGCCGAGCGGTGCTGGACCCGGCCGGTGCGGTCGTCGCTGCTGATGGCGAGAGGCTTGCGATCCCGATGTCCGAATGGCCTCGGCTGCACGGCCACTTCGCCTGCCCGGGGCCGGACCCGATCGACGTCTTCCTCCAGGACCCGTCCTGACGGCCATGACCATGATCCGCATCCCCGAGCTCGAACCGGAGGCGATCCGGGCCGCCCGAGCCTCCATCGATCCCGTCTTCCTCGATGCACCGCAGTTCGTCCATCCAAGCCTGTCGGCCCGCCTGGGCGTGCCGGTGGTCGTGAAGGTCGAGACCGTGAACCCGATCCGCTCGTTCAAGGGCCGCGGAACGTGCGTCGTCGTGCGGGCGCTGGCCCGCGAAGGACGGATCGGCCCCGATCGAGCGGTCGTCTGCGCGTCCGCGGGCAACTTCGGCCAGGGCGTCGCCCATGCCGCCGGCGCCCTCGGCATCCCGTCGGTCGTGTACGCCTCTCGCAACGCGAACGCGGGCAAGGTCGCCCGGATGCGGGCGCTGGGCGCCGAGGTCCTTCTCGCAGGCGAGGACTTCGACGATGCCCGGGCGGGCGCCGACGAGCATGCCGCGCGGACCGGCGCCCACCTCCTGATCGACGGCGAGGATCCCCGGATCGCGGCGGGCGCGGGGACGATGGCGATGGAGCTCACCGATGCGGTCTCGGCAGGCCTGCTCCCGGCTCCGGCAGTCGTCTCGGTCCCGGTCGGCAACGGGGCGCTGATCAACGGGATCGGCAGCTGGCTGCGCGCAGCGGCGCCGGACTGTCGGGTGGAGGGCGTGCAGGCGGAAGGGGCCGCGGCGATGACCCTGTCCTGGCGGGCGGGCCGGCCGATCGACACGCATACCGTCGATACCTTCGCCGACGGGATCGCCGCCCGCGTCTCGATCCCGGCGGCCGTCGAGGCGATGGCCGGCCGGGTGGACGACATGCGGCTCGTGAGCGAGGCGGCCATGCGCGCGGCCCAGGCGGAGCTGACCGCCGAGCTCGGCGTCACCGTCGAGGGCGCGGCGGCCGCATCCTGGGCCGCGCTGCTCGAGCGCCCGCGACCCGACGGGCCGGCGGTCGTGATCGTCACGGGCGGCAACGTCTGAGGAACGAACGGAACCGGCGTCGGCCGGCCCGCGCGACTACTTCGGGGGGCTCGACGGGCACGAACGTCCGCCGCGTCGACGCCGTCCAGCCGTCGGGCGGTCCGTCGGCGCGGCTGCCGGGCCGCTCGCCCTCGATCGTCCACGGCAGGACCGCGAGCGTCCCCCCTTCCCGATGGATCACCGCATCGAGGAACGTGACCTCGTACTCGAGGACGTGGCCCATCGCGCCCGCCTCGTGCTCGGCCCACCAGTCCGATCCGTAGAAGTCGGCCTTGCGGCTCGCACGATCGGCCTCGTCCGCATAGGTCCGGAGCCAGATGAAGGTGCTCGTCTCGCGGTCGACGCCCGCGTACTCCACGCGTGCGCCGCCGGCCTCGTTCCGGCGCGCGGCCTCCGCGAAGAACGCGAGCCACGAGGACATGCCGTCGCGCCGGATGCGGTACCGGCGGAGCTCGGTGATCATCGTCGAACCTCCCTGGGGTCACCCACTCTGGCGCTCGAGCCCGTCACCTCCCGTCAACATCGCGGTTGACGCGGCGCGTCCGGTTGCGGACGATCGGATCGTGGACGACGAGCTCGAGCCCCGCGAGGCGGCTCGGAACCGGCGGCGCGATCGCGACGCCGACGCGGAGGCCCGCGACCTCCTGCGACCGGGGATGGGCAAGGTCTTCAAGCAGATCCAGGACGCCCAGCGGCGAGCGGCGGACGAGCCCTCCCCGGACCGACCCCCGCGACGCAAGCGGTCGCGGCAGTAGGCCTGACCCCGGGGTCAGCCGCGGAACCGGCGGATGCCGTCGAGCACCGTCGCGAACGACGCGGAGGTCGACGGCTGGACCGCGAGCTGCACGTGGTCGACGCCCGCGTCCCTCCAGGCCGCGAGGGCGCCGGCGATCGAGTCCGAGGCCAGCGCGACGCTCGTCTCGGCGTCCTCGTCGCCCTCGATCGCGACGCCGACCGTCAGCTGCATCGAGGCCGGATCGCGGCCTTCCTCCTCGCAGGCTGCGACCAGGTCGCCGTGGCGCTGCCGGTAGCGGTCGTCCGGATGGCCGAACCAGGCCGTCTGCCAGGCATCGGCATAGCGGGCCGTCAGCCCGAGCATTCGCCGGCCCTTCGCGGCCACGAGGACCGGCAGGTCCGGCCGGATGGGCGTCGGGCGGATCTCCGCGTCGCGGACCTGCGCGTACTCGCCATCGACCGTGACCCGCTCGCGATGGACGAGCGGGACGATGATCCGGAGCGCCTCCTCGAACCGGCCGACCCGGTGGTCGAACGGGTACCCGAATGCCTCGTATTCCGGCTCGTGCCAGCCGCAGCCCAGGCCGAGGATCAGCCGTCCGCCGGAGACGTCGTCGACCGTCGCCGCCATCTTCGCGAGCAGGCCCGGCGGCCGGAAGGACGTTGCGAGCACGAGAGTGCCCAGCTCCACCCGGCGGGTGGTCGCGGCGAGCGCGCTGAGCAGGGTCCACGCCTCGTGGTAGCCGGTCTCGGACCCGACGGGCTGGTCCGGTGCCCGATAGAAGAAGTGGTCGCTGAGCCAGAGGCTGTCGACCCCGCCGTCCTCGAGCTGCCGGGCGAGGCCGAGGATCTCGCTCCACGTGCCGCCGGCGCCGTCCTCCGCCGCCTGCGGCAGCGCCACTCCGACTCGCATCGGTCGAGTCTAGACGGCGCGAGATCGCGTGGCGGGCTCGTCGTCGAGGTGGCCGGCCCGCTTGACGCCGCTCCGACGATGAAGTCGTGGCGACCACCGACTCCATGGATCGCTGGACCGGCCCCAAAACCCGGCCGGCCGGGATCGCCCACGGCCCGGGTCACCTCGTCGTCTACGGCAATCCGGCGTTCCGGGAGATGTTCGGCGATCGCGCGATCGGCATGCCCGCCCGCGAGACGATGCTCGACCTGCCGCACGAGGCCTTCGACCTCCTGGACGCGGTCCTCCGCGAGGGGCGGCCGCTGGCCCGCTGGATCCGCCGCGACGGGCACGACTGGCGGCTGACCGTCGTGCCGAGGCGCGAGACCGACAGCGACGAGGTCCATGGCGTCGCGTTCCACCTGCGCGAGCGGAACGACGTCCCGATCCTGCCGCCCGACTGACTCAGCGCGATCGGCGCGGCCGCTTCGGCGGCTCGACGAGGACCGGCCGGCCGTCGCCGTCGACGATCCGCCAGCGGACGCCCAGTGCGTCGTCGCGACCCTCGGTCAGGAGTTGGACGACCGTCCCGACAGGTGCATCGTCCGGCAGGTCCGCGAGTCGGGCGGCGATGGCCTGGGCGGCGAGCGCCGGGACGCCACCCGCGAGGTCGCGGCGAACGATCGACTCGGCATCGGCGACGCCCTGGTCCTCGAGGGTCGCGATCAGCCGCCGTGCCCGCCCTCGACCGGCCCCGTCGAGGTCCCGGAACCAGCCCGGTTCGGCCGGCCGCTCGTCCGCAGCTCGCGCGGAAGTGGCCCTCGCCGGCTTCTTCGTCGCCTTCGCGGGCACCCCGGCTCGAGGCCTGGCTTCGGGTGCGGCGGTCGCGGTCGGGGCGGTCGCGGACGTGGCTCTCCCCGAGCCGGGCGTCGACGTCGCGCCGTCCGCCTTCGATGCGGGCTCGGCCTTCCGGCGGTCCAATCGATCGGCGAGCGGCGACGCCGGCGTCTCGCTCGATCGTGCCTCGGCGATGGCGGCCTTCGCGTCGGTCAGGCTTCGGAACGGGCCGCGGACGAGGGGCAGGCCGAGATCGTCGGTCTCCTCCGCGTCGACGACCGCCCACGTGCCCGACTGCGGCTCGATCGTGAACCGCTCGTCTCGTGTCTGCCAGCGGCCACCCCCGAGACGTTTCAGCGACTCCTCGGCGGTCTCGTCGGGAGCGGATTTCGCGGGGCTCATGCGCTGACGATACGGCACGCCGGCTTCGGGCTCAGCCCGTGGCGTCGTCCCGGAAGGGCAGGAACGTCCCGTCGTCGTCGCGCGGCATCGGCCGGACGTCGAGGATCGCGGGCCGATCGATCGGGCCGAACACGTGCGGGTAGACCCGCCGTTCGTCGTCGGCGGACCAGCGGCTCGAGACACGACCCAGGTCGACCGTCACGATGACGAACTCGCGGGGATCGTCGCGGTAGTGGCGGTTCGCGGTCGCGACCATCTCCGCAGCGCCCGTCGTGCAGTGGATGAACCCCTCGTCCGCGAGCGACGGAGCAAGGAGGGGCAGCGCCGGATCGGCCGCCGCCCACCACTCGGCCGGCGTCAGGTGGAAGGTCTCGTCCATCGCGGGTTCCAGCCAGCTTCCGGGTGGCGCCGCTGTCAGCCGGCGAACGGCTCGTCCGGATGGACCCAGCCGCGGTCGAGGGCGACCTGGATGACCGTCGCCCGGTCGTTCGCCATCGCCTGGCGGAGGGCCTGCTCGAACGCGGCGTCCGTCTCGACCCGGATCCCGCGGCCGCCCAGGGCCCGGGCGATCGTCGCGAAGTCGACGGGGCCGAGGTCTGTCGCGATCGCGTCGCCCCGCGCCTCCGGGCCGCCTGCGCCGTCACCCGCCGCTCCTCGCCGATCCTGGTGCATCCGGATCGTCCCGTAGCGCTCGTTGTCGAACACGATGGCGATGACCTTCGCGTTCTCGCGGACCGCCGTCTCGAGCTCGGCCATCGTCATCGCGAACCCGCCGTCGCCGGCGAACGCCACGACGGTCCGATCGCGGTGGATGAGCGCCGCGGAGATCGCCGCCGGCAGCGCGTAGCCCATGGCCCCCGACGTCGGGCCGAGGAACGTGCCGGGCTTGCGGAACCGGAAGTGG
>DATBGP010000133.1:0-1845 GCA_036557925.1 Candidatus Limnocylindrales bacterium
CTGGCCGCCGACGAAGCGGATCGGCCGGCGGTCGATCAGCCCCACGTCGGCGAGCTGGGCGAACCCCTTCGCGAGCTTCGTGAACATCGCCCCGGACGCGATCGGCGCGACGACGACGTCGGGGCTGCGCCAGCCCAGCGCCTCGGCGATCTCGAACGCAAGCGTCTTGCTGCCTTCCGCGTAGAACGGCCGGAGGTTGACGTTGACGAAGCCCCAACCCAGCTCGTCCGCGACCTCCAGGCAGAGGCGGTTCACGTCGTCGTACGTGCCGTCGATCGGGACGACCGTGGCGCCGTAGGCGAGCGCGTGGTCGATCTTCGGCGGCTCCAGGTCGGACGGGATGAAGACGTAGGCGGGGAGGCCCGCGGCGGCCGCCGCGGCGGCAGTCGCGCCGGCGAGGTTGCCCGTGCTGGCACAGGCGAGGGTGTCGATCCCGAACGACCGGGCGCGGGCCACCGCGACCGCGACCGCACGGTCCTTGAACGACAGGGACGGGTTGCGCGTGTCGTCCTTCAGCCAGAGCTGCTCCACGCCGATCGCCCGGCCGAGGCGCTCCGCCGGGACCAGCGGCGTCGAGCCGACCGCAAGCCCCCGCTCCGGTCGGTCGTCGACCGGCAGCAGCTCGAGGTATCGCCAGATTCCCGCCGGCCGGGCCTCGATCACCGCCCGGCTGAGCCCCGCCCGGACCAGGTCGAAGTCGTAGGCGACCTCGAGCGGCCCGAAGCAGGACGAACAGACGTAGAACGGCCCGAGCGTCTCCGGGCGACCACAGCTCCGACAGGCGAGGCCGACGATCCGGGACGCGGGCATGACGTCGAGCGCGGTCGGTGTCACGGCGGTGGGCGCGGGTGGGGTCTCGAGCGTCATGGTCGGCTCCGGGGTCGGGGATGGTGCGACGGGTGGACCGGAGACGACAAGACCCTTCCTGGTCGGAAGGGTCTCGGAGGGAGGTCCCTTATCTCGCAGGAGAGCCTGCCCGGAATTGGCACCTTGCCGGCTCGTCGCCGGTAGGTTGTCGTGGCTTCAACGGGCCGGTCCCTCCGCCACTCTTGATAAGAGCTCTTCGGTTGTAGGCGGGATCGTAGGGGCGACCCTCGCAGCGTGTCAACGCACGGCCCGGCAGGCGCTCTCCCGGCGACCCGACCGGTGTCAGGCCACGGCCTCCTCCGTGGCGACCGCGTCCCCGGGCTCGCCGACGAGGATGGGATTGGCCACCGGATCCTGGCTCCACTCGAACCAGCCGCCGTCGTAGACCGCGATCCGCTCCCAGCCCTGGACCCAGGCGTAGAACCATGTCTCGCTGGCTCGCCAGCCGGTCCCGCAGTAGAACGCGATCCGCTTGTCCGGGGTGATCCCGGCCTCGGCCCAGTTCGCGGCGATCTCCGGGTACGGCCGCATCGCATTGTCGACGCCGCGGTAGTGCTGCATGTGGTACGCATCGGAGCCGCAGTTGCCCCACACGTCGCCCGCGATCCGCCCGGCCGGGCCGATGTAGTTGTAGCCGCTCACCGCGCCGATGTGCTCCCGCCACGTCCGGACGCTGACCAGGGCCGAGCCGTCCTCGTCGGCCAGGATGTCCTTCGCCTCGTCGATGTCGACGATGAGCTCCGGCCGGACCGGGATCCGCGCACCGAACGCCGCGACCGGCGACGCCGACCGCTCGACCGTCTCGACCGGGTGGCCCTCGCGGACCCATCGGTCGTAGCCGCCGTCGAGGATCCGGACGTCGTCGACGCCGGCATAGCGGAGGATCAGCGCGGCCCGGGTCGCGGCGATCTGGCCCGCCCGGCGGCCCGGCCACTTCTCGTTCGCCTCGCCCTCGGTGTCGCGGCCGTAGAGCGTGAC
>DATBGP010000134.1:0-15992 GCA_036557925.1 Candidatus Limnocylindrales bacterium
GCCGCTCGCGGCCCGCTCGGCCGTGGTCGCCGGCATCCGCGTGACGTTGGCCGTCCAGGCGGCGATCTCCGCCCGGCGGGTGACGCCCAGCTTCGCGAGGATGTGCTCGACGTGCGAGCTCGCCGTCTTGGGCGCGATGTCCAGGGCCTCGGCGATCTCCGCGTTCGTCATTCCGTCGGCGATCAGCCTGGCGACCTCGAACTCGCGGACCGTCAGCGGCCGCCACGGCTCGTCGCTCGTCCCGCGACCCCGCCCGATCCGGGCCAGCTCGTCAGCGCGCGACAGGAGCGGCTCGCTGCGCAGCGTGGTCGCCGTCGTCCGGGCCTCGGCGATCAGGCCCGAGGCGTCGGCGTAGCGGTTGGACCGGAGCAGCGCCTGGGCGAGGTCGAGCCGGGCCCAGGTCGCCTCCCAGATCCGGCCGCGCGCGTCCCAGCCGCGGACGGCTTGCTCGAGCGATTCCCGCGCGGCGGTCAGCTGGCCCCCGCTCAGCCGGACGAGGCCCTCGGCGTGGGCGCGGGCATCCGCGGCCATGGCCCAGCCCGCCAGATGGACGCGGCACGAAGCGACCCACCGCTCGGCATCGTCCGGACGATGCGCCGCGATCAGCGCACGGGTCCCGGTGACGACGAACGGCACGAAGAACGGGCGCTCGCCCGTCCGCTCCGCGATCTCGAGGGCTTCGGCGCAACCTGTCGCGGCTGCCACCGGGTCGCCCGAAACGACATCGAGCTCCGCGAGGCCCCAGAGTGGCGGCAGGACCATCTCGAGGTCGCCCATCGTGCGGCCTTCGGCGAGGGCCTTCTCCAGCCATCGGCGGGCTTCGGCGAACTCGCCACGCCCGAGGGCGACGTAGGCGACGACGGGGACCGCGCCGAGCGCCCCGCGCCGGCAGCCCCGCTCGGCCAGCTCCTGGCGAGCGAGTCGGCTCGCGGTGTCCCAGCTCCCGTGGGCCCAGTCGATCAGGGCCGACGTCACGGCCATCTGCTGCCGGCAATGGCTCTGCTCGATCGCGTCGGCGTACTCGAGTCCCTCGCCGATGGCCGCCTCCGCCGCCGGGTAGTCCATGACGCGGGCCGCCATCATCGCGGCGACCCGGAACGAGGTGACCCCGACCGACTCGTAGCCGGCGTCCCGCCCCTGCTGGGCCACGCTGACCAGCAGCGCGAGCGCCTCGTCGTTCTCGCCACGCATGAGCGCGATCTGCCCACCCTGGAACTCCGCGTCCAGCTCGAGCTCGCGATCGCCGAGCTCCCGGGCGATCGCGAGGTACTCGCGGTTCAGCCGCTCGGCCTCGTCGAAGTTCGCCGCGTCGAACTCGTTGAGCGACTGGAAGTTCAGCAGCTGGCTCCGGACCTCCTCGGCCCGCGGCTCGTCGGCGGCGTCGTCGATCTCCGCCAGGCCCCGCGCGATGAGCGCGCGCCGCTGGTCGATGGAGGTGATGCCGTTCTTGCGTTCTCCGTTCGCCATGTCCACGAACATCTCGGCGGCGTCGGCCCGGCGGCCGGCCTCCAGGAACCAGCGGCGCGCCTCGTGCGCCGCGGCGATGAAGTCGTCGATCCGCTCGATCGCGGCGGCGGCACCGCCGAACGACCGATACAGCTCGCCCTTCTCGCCGGGCGACAGGTCCGGCGGCATGTTGTCGATCGCCCGCCGGTAGAGCTCCCAGGATTCATGGCGGGCGGAGATCCGGCTGGCCTCGCCGGCGCCCGTCATCGCCGCGCGATACGCCTGCGACCGCAGCCCTGCCCGCTCGTAATGGCGTGAGGCGTGGACCACGCTGGACGCCTCGAGGGTCATGACGAACTCGGCGGCCTGTGCATGGAACCGCCGGAGCTGCGAGGGCGGCACGACGCCGTAGATCGCGTCCCGCAGCAGCTGATGGCGGAAGTCGTAGTAACCGCTGTCGATGTAGTCGAACGGGTAGAGGATCGACGCGTCGACGAGCTCCTCGATCGTCGGCTCGAGCTCCTGCAGCGGCCGGTCGACCATCCCCGCCAGGACATCCGGGGTGAAGCAGCGGCCGACGACCGCGCCGGCTTTCGCGATCTGCTGGGCGTCCGCGGACAGCCGGCCCAGCCGGGCGAGGACCGCGTCGCCGATCGTGTCCGGGACGTGGGCCTCGCGGATCCGTCGTCCGTCCTGCAGGTCGTCGTCGTCGACGGCGGCCAGGAGCTCCTCGATATGGAGCGGGATGCCGTTCGTCCGCTCGTGGACGGCCGCGACGACCTCGCGCGCGGCCGGCAGCTCGCCGCCGAGGATCAGAGTCGTGGCGGTCGCGGTCTCCTCGAGGGTGAGGCGCTCGAGCCTGGCCTCCTCGGCGAAGCGCTGGCTCAGGAGCCTTGCCCGCCACTCGCGATGGATCGTGTCGGACGGGAGCTCGTCGCCGCGGTAGCCGCCGAGGAGGAGCAGCGGCAGCTCCGTGCCGTGCCGGGCGAGCTCGCCGATGACCTCCAGGCTCATCTCGTCGGCCCAGTGGAGATCGTCGAAGACGAGCATCGTGGGCCGGTCGATCGCGGCCAGGATCCGGTCCGCCGCCGAGCGAACGATCAGCCGCCGAGCGCCGAGCGGGTCGCCGTCGTGGCGGCCGTCGATCGCCAGGAGGTCCTCCGACAGCGTTCCCCAGTTCGCGTTGCCGCGCATCCCGGTCGCCATCTCGCGGATCGAAGCGAGGGGCACCTGGTGGTCCTGCGGCGCGACCGATCCGCCGTCCACGCGCAGCCCGGCCGCCTCCGCCTTGCGAATCGTGGCGCGGATCAGGCGCGTCTTGCCGAGGCCCGCCGACCCGGACAGGAACAGCGTCGCGCCATGCCCCCCGCGCGTCTCCGCGATCAGGTGATCCATCAGGTCGAGCAGGTGGTCGCGACCCAGGATGACCGGACAGAGCATCGATCCCGCGCGCTTCATGGCGGGCAGTGTAGGCAGGTCGCGTTCGCCCGCGTCATCGGTCGAACGACGGATGACGTCCGACCCTCGCCGAGGGGTCGTACCATCCCGCCATGCTGTCGCCCGAGACGATCCGCCAGGCACCGAAGGCTCTCCTGCACGACCATCTCGACGGCGGGCTCCGCCCGGCGACGGTCGTCGATCTGGCACGTGAGTACCACTACGACGATCTGCCGACGACGGACGTCGGCGAGCTCGCGACCTGGTTCCGGCGCGGCGCCGACCGGAAGTCCCTGGAGCTCTATCTGGAGACGTTCGCCCACACCGTCGGTGTGCTCCAGGAGCGCGACGCGATCGTCCGGGTCGCGGCCGAGTGCGCCGAGGATCTCGCTGCCGACGGCGTTGCGTACGCCGAGGTCCGCTATGCGCCGGAGCTCTCGACTGAACGCGGGCTGACGCTCGACGAGGCGGTCGAGGCGAACCTCGAGGGGTTCCGGATCGGGATGGACCGGGCTGCGGCGGCCGGCCGGCCGATCGCGATGAAGATGCTCGTCACCGCGATGCGCCAGGCGGCGCGTTCGGTGGAGGTCGCCGCCTGCGCGGTCCGCCACCGCGACGAGGGCGTCGTGGGCTTCGACATCGCCGGCCCGGAGGCCGGCTACCGCCCGACCCGCCACCTCGACGCCTTCGACCTGATCCGCCGGGAGAACTTCCACATCACGATCCACGCGGGCGAGTCGTTCGGGCTCCCGTCGATCTGGGAGGCGCTCCAGTTCTGTGGCGCCGAGCGGCTCGGCCACGGGGTCCGGATCGTCGACGACATCACGACCAACGACGACGGGTCCGTCGCCCTGGGCCGGCTCGCCGCCTACGTCCGAGACCGCCGCGTCCCGCTCGAGATGTGCCCCACCTCCAACGTCCACACCGGCGCTGCGGCGAGCGTCGCGGAGCACCCGATCGACCTCCTCCGCCGGCTTCGGTTCCGCGTCACGGTCAACACCGACAACCGGCTGATGAGCGGCGTCTCCGTCTCGTCCGAGTTCCAGGCGCTCGACGAATCGTTCGGGATCGGCCTCGGCGAGATGGAGTGGCTGACGATCAACGCGATGAAGAGCGCGTTCGCGCCGTTCGACGAGCGGCTCCGCCTGATCAACGAGGTCGTGAAGCCGGGCTACGCCCACCTCCGCGCCGCCCAGAGCCGGGTCGCCGTCGGGTGAGCTCGGCGGAGCAGGACCTCCCCGGCCGGGCCGCGCGCTCGGCGGGTCGCCGCTCCGCCCTCGCGCGGATCGACGCCGGCCTCGGCCGAGGCTTCTGGACGCTCTTCTCGGCGTCGTTCCTCGCGAACCTCGCGGACGGGATCTTCCAGATCGCGCTGCCGCTGCTGGCGGTCTCGCTGACGCGCGATCCGGGGCTCGTGGCCGGGGTGACGTTCGCGTCGCGTCTGCCGTGGCTCGTGTTCGCGCTCATCGCCGGCGCCCTCGCGGACCGCTTCGACCGGCGCCGGACGATGGTCCTCGTCGACGCCGCCCGGGCGCTCCTCCTGGGCGGGCTGGCGGTGGCGGTCCTCGGCGGCCTCGCCTCGATCTGGCTCCTCTACCTGATCGCGTTCGTCCTCGGCTGCCTCGAGACGATGTTCGACACCGCGGCGAGCTCGATGCTGCCGAACGTGGTCGGCAAGGAGCGGGTCGTCGCGGCGAACAGCCGCCTGAACGCCGTCGAGCTGACGATGAACCAGTTCGTGGGCCCGCCGATCGGCGGCTTCCTCGTCGCGCTCGGGGTGGCGACGGCGTTCGGGACCGCGGCGGCGGGCTATCTCGGCGCGCTGCTCTGCCTCGTGACGCTGACGGGCGCGTTCCGGCCGATCCGGACCGGACCGCCGGCCTCGATCCGGACCGAGATCGGCGAGGGCCTCCGCTACCTGTTCCATCACCGCCTGCTCCGGACGATGGCCTTCGTCGTCGGGCCGATGAACCTCGCCTCGACCGCGGTCTTCTCCGTCATCGTCCTGTACGTGGTGGCGCCCGGGCCGCTCGGCCTCGACAGCGTCGGGTTCGGCCTCCTGATCACCTCGATCGCGATCGGGACGGTGATCGGGACGCTGGCCGCGGGCTGGTTCGAGCGGGTGTTCGGCCGCGCGAACCTGTTCGTCGCCTGCATCGGCTCGCTGCTGATCTCCGATCTCGTCTGGATCGTCGTGCCGCAGCCGATCCTGATCGCCGCGATCCTCGCGGTGAGCACGACCGTCGGCGGCGCGTTCAACGTCGTCTTCGGATCGATCCGCCAGCGGATCGTCCCGAACCACCTGCTGGGCCGGGTGATGGCGAGCTTCCGGGTGATCTCGTGGGGCTCGATCCCGCTCGGCGCGTTGCTCGGGGGGATCGTGGGCCAGGCGTTCGGGCTGACGGCCGTGTTCCTGTCGGCCGCGGCCATCCACGCGCTCCTGCTCCTCTCGCGGCCCGTCCTGACCGACGAGTTCATGGCCCAGGTCGAGGCGCAGGCAGCGCTGAACGCGGATCCGGTGCCACCGGCCGCCGCATGAAGGAGGGAGCCATGCCTGGACGGACCGAGCCGGTCCGCTGGGGGATCCTCGGGACCGGCGGGATCAACCGGCGGTTCCTGGGCGGCGCGGCGATCGCGACCGAGGGCCGGGTCGTCGCCGTCGCGAGCCGCGACGCGGATCGCGCGTCGTCGTACGCGGCGGCGAACGGGATCGAGCGGGCGTTCGGTGCCTATGAGGCGCTGCTTGCCAGCACGGACGTCGAGGCGGTCTACGTCTCGCTGCCGAACAGCCTCCATCACCCGTGGACGATGGCCGCGCTTGCGGCCGGCAAGCACGTTCTCTCCGAGAAGCCGTACACGCGGCGGCCGGCCGAGGTCGACGAGGCGTTCGACGCAGCCGAGCGGGCGGGCCTCGTCCTCGCCGAGGGCTTCATGTGGCGCTACTCGCCCCAGACCGAGCGGCTCGTCGAGGAGTCGCGACGGATCGGCGAGCTGCGGACGATCCGCTCGACGTTCTCGTTCGTCCTCGACGACACCACGAACATCCGGCTCCGGGCCGAGGTGGAGGGCGGCTGCCTGATGGACGTGGGCTGCTACTGCGTGAGCGCCGCGCGGCTGCTGACCGGGGAGGAGCCGGTCGAGGTGGTCGGGCTCCAGGAGATCGGCCCGACGGGCGTCGACATCCGCTTCAGCGGCCTGCTCCGGTTCCCGTCCGGCGTCGTCGCGGAGATCACGTCCGGGTTCGGCAGCGCCCACCAGTCGATCGAGGCAGTCGGCCGCGAGGGGTCGATCCAGTCGAACAGCCACCCATGGCATGACGGCGACGGCTGGCTGACGCGGAACGGCACCGAGCGCATCGAGGTCCCGGTGACGGATCCGTACGCGCTGGAGATCGACGAGCTCTCGCGTGCGATCCGCGGCGGGCCGCCGCCACGTCTCGGCCGTGCCGACGCGCTGGGCCAGGCTCGGACGATTGCCGCGCTGTACGCCTCTGCCGCATCGGGTTGCGTCGTCCGCCCCTGACGGAAGCGGATCGCAGAGGCCCTCGCGATCCTTCGGAGGGCGGACCCGGCGCGTTCCGCATGCTGCTCGAATTCCTGGAGGCAGATACCAATCGAGGTGGTGCGTGGCGGCCCTGACGCCCTGGAAGCTCGATTTCCGGAGGTTTCGTCAGCCCATATCGACGAACCGCGGTCCATGTGAACGGTGTGTCCTGTCGGGCAAGCCCCTCGCACTCCACCGGTTGGTACATGGGCGTCGGGGCCGCTCCCCCCAGCGGGTCAGTCGGTGTGGAATACCTCGGGGAGGTCGAGCCACCAGGTGCCCTCCGGCCGATCCGGATCCGGCTCCTGCATCGCGTCGGTGAGTGTCCACCAGCGCCGGGTCTCAGGATCGGCGGCGATCGAGGCCATGTCGGCGGCGTAGTCCGAGCCGACGTACTCGTAGTAGGCGAACAGCGTCGTGCCGTGGCGAAAGATCGAGTAGTTCCGGATGTTGCCGCGCTCGATCGCGGCGAGGACGCCTGGCCACGGCGCCGCGTGGAGCGCCTCGTACTCCGCGATGTGCTCCGGCTTCACCCCGATCACCTGGCCGAAGCGCCGGACCGTCATCGTCACGCCTGCGCCTCCGCCTCGAGCCGCGCCTGGAGGTCGGCGCCGCCGTCCCACTCCGCGCCGTCCGGGAACCGGTAGCGCCGGAGCGACTCCGGCCGCATCTCCGCGCTGTAGCCGGGCATCGACGGAAGCCGGTAGGCGCCGCGGTCGATGACGACCGGGTCCAGGAAGTGCTCGTGCAGATGGTCGACGTACTCGATCATCCGCCCGTCCAGCCGGCCGCTGATCGCGACGTAGTCGACCGCCGAGAGGTGCTGGACCAGCTCGCACAGGCCGACGCCGCCCGCATGCGGGCAGACCGGGACGCCGAACTTCGCCGCGAGCAGCAGGACCGCGATCACCTCGTTCACCCCGCCGAGGCGGCACGCGTCGACCTGGCAGATCGAGATCGCGTCCGCCTGGAGCAGCTGCTTGAACATCACCCGGTTGTGGACGTGCTCGCCGGTCGCGACGCGGATCGGCGCGAGCGCCCGGGCGATCGCGGCGTGGCCGAGGATGTCGTCGGGGCTCGTCGGCTCCTCGATCCAGTAGGGGTCGAACTCGGCGAGCCGGCGCATCCACGAGATCGCGACCGGGACGTCCCAGCGCTGGTTCGCGTCGACCGCGAGCATCCGGTCCGGGCCGATCTCCGCCCGGATCATCGCGGCCCGCCGGCGATCGTCCTCGACGTCGGCGCCCACCTTCATCTTGAATCGCGTCCAGCCCTCGGCCAGGGCCTCGCGGCAGAGCCGCCGGATCTTGTCGTCGTCGTAGCCGAGCCAGCCGACCGAAGTCGTGTAGGCGGGGTAACCGCCGTCGAGCAGCTCCCGCTCGCGCTCGGCCTTCGTGGCCCCGAGCGGGGCGATCATCGCCAGCGCCTCGTCGCGCGTCAGGGCGTCGGTCAGGTAGCGCCAGTCCACCAGGTCGACGAGCTGCTCCGGCGAGAGGTCGACGAGCAGCTTCCAGAGCGGCTTGCCGGCTCGCTTCGCGACGAGGTCCCAGACCGCGTTGACGACAGCCGCCGTCGCGAGATGGATCACGCCCTTCTCCGGCCCGATCCAGCGGAGCTGGCTGTCGCCGACGAGATCCCGCCAGAACCCGCCCGGGTCGGCCTCGATCGCCTCGACCGACCGGCCGGCGACGAGCGGCTCCAGCGCGTGGACGGCCGCGACGACCACCTCGGTCCCGCGGCCGATCGTGAACGTGAGCCCGTGGCCCTCGAGGCCGTCGCCGGCGTCCGTCCTGAGGATCGCGTAGGCCGCGGAGTAGTCCGGGTCCCGGTTCATCGCGTCCGAGCCGTCGAGGGACCGCGACGTCGGGAAGCGGACGTCGAGGACCTCGAGGGACGTGATCGTCGTCACCGGTTCGGTCGCCTCCTCCGCCCGCTCAGGCCGCTCAGCCCGCTCAGCCCTTGACCGCGCCGATCAGGATCCCGCGCGAGATGTACCGCTCGAGGGCGATCGCGACGAGGATCACCGGCACGATCATGATCAGGATCAGGACCGACATGTACCACCACTGCGGCCCGCGCGTCGCGTTCTGGGCGGCGACCGTGAGCGGCAGCGTCTGGGCCCGCGCCGACGACAGGAACAGGGCGAGCAGGTACTCGTTCCAGGCGAAGACGAGGACGAAGAGGAACGTCGCGACCAGGCCCGGCACCGACACCGGCAGGACGATCGATCGGAAGATCCGGTAGGGCGAGGCGCCGTCCACCGCCGCCGATTCTTCCAGCTCCACCGGCACCGTCGAGAAGTAGTCGCGCATGAGCCAGACGACGATCGGCAGGTTCGTCGCGACGTAGGTGATGATCAGTGCCTGCCAGGTGTCGAGCATGCCCAGGCGCTGGAAGAAGACGTAGATGGGGATGACCACTGCGACCGGCGGCAGGATTCGCTGGGAGATCAGCCAGAACGCCACGTCGTCGTTGCCGAGGCTCCGCCGGAATCGGCGCGCGACCGTCGCATACAGGATCAGGAAGATCGCGAACGCGGAGGCGAGCATCAACGCGACGGGTGCGCCCAGGGCCGTTCCGACGAAGGCGTAGATCACGCAGCCGATGAACAGGCCGATCACCCCGATCCGCGGCCGGTAGCGGAAGCGGACCAGCGCGTAGGCGGCGGAGGCGCCGAGGGCCAGCGCCAGGACGGTGCTCGACAGGCCGACGACGACGGTGTTCACGTACGGCCGGAGGGTGTCGCTCCGGAGGTCGACGAAGATGTACCGCCAGTTCTCCAGCGTCGGCTGGAAGTCGACGAACGGCACGTACTTCGGCCCGCTGTTGACCTGCAGCGGAGTCTTGAACGAGGTGACGATCAGCCAGTAGAGCGGGAACAGGACCACGAGGGTCCAGCCGATCAGCAGGACGTAGGCGAGCAGCTTCTGCCAGGGCGCGAGATCCAGCGGCGACGTCCGCCGGAGCGGGTTGCTCATGCCGGGATCCTCTCGCTCGCCTCGACTCGCCGCCGGACCAGGTTCACGTAGACGGTGGCCACGATGGTCACCAGGATGAGCAGGATGTAGGCGAGGGCGGCCGATCGGCCGAGCGCCTGTGTCCGCCAGGCGAAGAATGCCTGCAGCGTGATCGACTCCGTGGCGGTGCCGGGACCGCCGTTGGTCAGGATGTTCGGGAGGTCGACGATCTTGAACGCCTCGATCATCCGGATGAGGATCACCGTCGTGCTCACCGGCAGGATCGCCCGGAAGGTGATGTGGCGGAATGCCTGCCAGCGGGTCGCGCCGTCCACGTGCGAGGCCTCGAGCACCTCCTGATCCTGGCCTTCGAGGGCCGCCAGCAGGACGATGAACATGAACGGCGTCCACTGCCAGATGTCGCCGATCATCACCGCCGTGCGCGCGAGCCAGGGATCGGTGACCCACGTGAAGTTCGCCAGCCCGACCGCGTCGAACACCGGCAGGAACGGGCCCTTGCCGGTGTCGCTCAGCATCTCGAACAGATAGGCCACGCCGACGGGCGTGATCATCATCGGCAGGAGGAAGACGACCCGGAAGAAGCGCCGTCCGCGCAGTCGCAGCGTGGCGAGGAGCGCCAGCCCGAGGCCCAGCCCGTACTGCACGAGGAGGCCGACCGTCACGTAGGTCAGCGTCACGAACAGCGTGCCCGGCCGCCCGCCCGGCGCGAACGTCGTGGACACGAGCAGCCACGCCAGGCCGATGCCGAACACGCCGCCCATCGCCCGGACCGCCAGGCCTCCGGGTCCGACGTCACCGCTCCGGACGGACCGCGCGAGCGCCCAGCCGAGCAGGACGACCACGGCGCCGAAGATCGCCCAGCCCAGGAGGCTCGGGGTCTTCAGCACGCCGATGAAGTGGGCCTGCTCGCTGCCGAACAGCAGCTGCTGGTAGTTGTTCAGGCCGAGGAAGCGGATGTCGATGCCGTTCGGGGTGAACTGCAGCCGCGACAGGGACAGCAGGAGCGACACGATCAGCGGAAAGATCGAGAGCGCGAGGATCACGAGCAGCGCCGGCCAGATGAAGACGTTGTGCGGCGCAAGGATCCCGGCGTAAGGCCGCCGGCGCCGGCCGGCGGACGACGCCAAGGATGACTCGAGGCCCGATCCGGAGGAGGGGATCGGGCCTCGAGGTTCCACGGAGGAAGAGCTGCTAGCGCTGGACTCCAAGGCTGGCCTTGTAGGCCGCGAGCTGGGTGTCACGGCCTTCGGTGTTGGTGATCTCCTCCCAGCCGTCGTTGATCTGCTTGACCGCGGTGTCCAGGTCGATCTCGCCCGCCAGGAACTGCGACACGGCCTGGTCGAGCACGACCTGCTGGTACTGCTGGGTCTTGGGGATCCGCATGTCGAGGATCATGTTCGGGCTCTGGAGGCTGGCCTGGATGGCCCCAAGATAGTCCTTCGCCGCCTGCTCGCTCATGCCCGCCTTCAGCCACTGGCTGTTGTCGGTGAACTGCGAGGTGCGATAGGGGTTGAAGCCGGTCTTGCCGATCGTCACGTCGACGTTCGACTGCTCCGGTGCGCTCACGTAGGCGAGGAATGCGTAGGCCGCGTCCTGGACCTTGGGGTCGATCTTGCCGTTCACGGCGCCGGACCAGCCGCCGAACGACGCGAACGGGGCGTGGTTGACGCCGTTCACCGCGTTCGGGCAGGTGGTTGCGTCGCAGGGGACGAGCTTGCCGCTCGCCCGATCGAGGACGCTCTTGCTGCCCGGCAGGATCACCGCGCCGACCTTGTCCGCGACCTTCGACTGGCTCGGGTCGATCGCCAGGGTCCCGATGTCGCCCCAGTCCATGGAGAGCGCGCAACGGCCGGTGACGAAGTTGCCGCGCGTCTCGCCGACGTCCTGGTTGATCTCCTCGGGGGCGCCGTACTGGCCGGTCTTCTTCAGGATGTCCATAGCCGCCCGGAAGGCCTCGTTGTCCACCAGCGGCTTCATGTCGTCCGTGCTGAAGAAGGCGCCCTGGTTGGTGCCGGTCGTCTGGGTGAAGCCGCCGGCGACCGACGTGATCCACCAGTAGGCCTGCGCGTTGCGCTTCTTCGAGATGCACGAGCCGTAGTCGGGCGTGCCGTCGCCGTTGAGGTCCTGGCCGTTGTACTTCTGGGCGATCGAGAGGTAGTCGTCCCAGGTCTCCGGCGGCTTCAGGCCGTCCTTGTCCAGGAGGTCCTTGCGGTAATAGACCATGTGGAAGTCGCCGTCGAGCGGGATCGCGTACGTCTTGCCCTGGTAAGTGGCGCTGAAGTCGCGGAAGAACGGGCCGACGTCGTCCCACTTGATGATCGGGTCGTTCTTGACCTTGTCACTCAGGTCGGCAAGGTAGCCCGGGCCCACGAAGTCGCCCATCCACTGGGGGTCGAAGACGAAGGCCTGGTAGCTGTTCGTCCCGGTCGAGACGTCCGTCAGGATCTTCTGGTAGAGATCGCTGAACGGCACGGTGACGACGTTGATCTTCGCCCCGGTCTTCGAGGCGAACTCCGGCGCGTGGCGCTGGAGCGGCTCCGCGATCTGGGGACCGGTGAAGGTCAGGACGTTGACCTCGACGCCGCTGAAGTCCTGCGCGACGGCGGATGCCGCGGCCGACTCGGCGGGAGTCGATGCCACGGGGGCGGAGGCCGCCGGTGCCGACGGGGCAGCCGACGACGGTGACGGGCTCGCTGAGCCGCTACAGGCCGCGAAGACGAGAATCGGAACGATCGCAGCCGCGATCGGTCGGAACCGCGACACCACGCTGGTCCTCCTCTTGACCCACGTTCCGGCGTCCAACATACTGAACACACGGCGGTAGGCTGGACAGTAGACCACCCGCCAGCGGTAGTCAAGATGCTGGCTGGCGTTCGGCAGGCTGGCCGCGCCGGTCGGCGCGAGGGGCGAGCGAGGGGCATCGATGGCGAGCACGGTAGCGACGGAGACACGGGACGGGGCGTCGGGCGAGTCCCTGGCGCCGGCCGTGACGCGTGCCGCGGCCATCCTCGACGTGCTCGCCGAGGACGGCTCGGTCGCCCTGGGGCCCAGCGAGCTCGCGCGCCGCCTCGGCCTGCCGAAATCCTCCATCGCGAACATCTGCGGGGCCCTCGCGGATGTCGGGCTCCTCCGGCGGGTCGGGACCGGCTTCGCCCTGGGGCGCCGGCTGGCGGAGCTCGGCGGCGCCTACCTCGTCGCGGTCGACATGGTCCAGGAGTTCTACGACGTGGCCCGACAGCTGCCGACCGGATCCGAGGAGACGGTCCAGCTGGCGGTCCTCGACGGGCTCGAGATGACCTACCTGGCCCGCCACGACGGGCGCCAGCCGGTGCGGCTGACGTCGCAGATCGGGCGGCGGTTGCCCGCGACGAGCACCGCGACGGGCAAGGCCGCGCTCGCGTCGCTCGACCCGCGCGAGCTGGAGCGTCGGCTGGCCGCGGTCTCCGAGCCCCTTCCGGCCGCCACCCTCAAGGCGCACCGGACGCTCGACGCGCTGCGCGCGGATCTGGCAGGCGTGCGACAGCGGGGCTACGCGATCGACGACGAGGAGACGATGGAAGGGGTCGTCTGCTACGGGATCGCGGTCCCGGGCCGGCATCCCGGCGAGGGCCCGAACGCGGCGAGCATCACGCTCCTGAAGGTCCGGGCGACCGCGGAGCGGGTGCCGCTCCTGGTGGCGGACCTGGGGACGCTCGCCGACCAGCTGGTCGATCCGCTCCGCCGGCTCGATACGCCGGCCCCGGCCGGTCGCTAGCCCGCGGCCGGGTCACACCCGCAGCTGGTACGCCGCGATCGCGTTCGCCCCGAAGACGTCCGCCTGCTCGGCGGCCGGAAGGCCGGCCCCGGTCAATGCCTCCCGCGCCGCGTCGGCCACGGCCCAGTACGGCGCCGCCACGAGGCAGACCGGCCAGTCCGACCCGAACAGGAGCCGATCGGGGCCGAACGTCTCGAGCGCGGTCCGGGCGGGCACCACCAGGTCCTCCACCGTCCAGCCGGTCCAGTCCGCCTCGGTCACGAGGCCGCTGACCTTCGCGACGACGTTCGGCAGCTCGCCGAGCGGACGGATCGCGTCCGTCCAGGCGGCCAGCGCCGGGCCGCCGGCGGCGATCGGCGGCTTGGCGAGGTGGTCGAGGACGAAGCGCAGCTCCGGCAATGCGCGGGCGGTGTCGACCGCCGCCGGCAGCTCACGGGTCCGGACGAGGAGGTCGCAGGCGAGACCGGCGTCGCCGACCGCGGCGATCCCGCGCCGGACATCGGGTCGGCGGAGCCAGTCGGGGTCCGGCTCGTCGTGGACCTGGTGGCGGATCGCGACGAGGCGCTCGCCACCGGGCGCGGCGCGCAGCCGGCCGAGGTCGTCCGCGATCGACGGCGCGGTGAGGTCCACCCAGCCGACGACGCCGGCGATGAACGGCGTCGCCGCGGCCGTCGCGAGGAAGACCATCGTCTCGTCGAGGGCGGCGCGTGTCTGGACGAGCACCGTGCGATCGACCCCTGCGCCCTCCAGGAGCGGACCGAGGTCCGCCGGCTGGAACGGCCGGCGGATGGCCGCCAGCTCGTCGGTCATCCAGGGGTAGTCGACCGGGTCCGGATCCGGCCAGAGATGGTGGTGGGCGTCGACGACGACCGCCCGGCCCTCGGCGGTCACGACGGAACCGGCGCATCGGGCGGGAGGAGGCCCTCGGCCCGGAGGTCGGCCCAGAGGTCGGACGGGATCGCCTCCCGGTACAGCCTCGGGTACTCGTCCAGGTGCTCGACGGACCGGACGCCCGCGACGATGGACGTGACCGCCGGATGGGCGAGCACGAACTGGACCGCTGCAGCCTTCAACGACACGCCGTGCCGCGCGCAGACCACGGCGAGCCGCTGCGCCCGCTCGACGACCGCGGGTGCCGCCTCGGCATAGTTGAACCGGCCGCCCGGTCGCGGATCGGCGAGGATCCCGGAGTTCATCACGCCACCGATCAGGACGCCGATGTTCCGCTCGAGGCAGAGCGGCAGCAGCTCGTCGAGCCCGTCCTGGTCGAGGATCGTGTACCGGCCGGCGAGCAGGAAGACGTCGAAGTCGCCCTCGCGGGCGAACCGGGCGAGCATCGCCGACTGGTTCATCCCGGCTCCGATCCCGCGGACCACGCCCTCCTCGCGGAGCCGGGCGAGCGCCGGGAACGCCTGGCCGATCGCTTCCCCCCAGTGGTCGTCGGGGTCATGGATCAGGGCGACGTCGATCCGGTCCAGGCCGAGCCGCTCCAGGCTCGCCTCGATCGACCGCCGGATCCCGTCTCGGCTGTAGTCGAAGACGACCTTCCGCCCCTCGACGTCCGCGTAGGAGCCGTCCTCCCGGCCGTCGAGGACCTGGCGGTCGATCTCCGCGCCGGCCGGGACCGCGTCGCGGTCGACGATCAGGCGACCCACCTTCGTCGAGAGCACGAACGCGTCGCGCGGCCGGCCCGCGAGACCCGCACCGACCCGCCGCTCGGCCGCGCCGTAGCCGTAGAGTGGCGCGGTGTCGAACAGGCGGATCCCGAGGTCCCATGCCCGGCGGACGGTCGCGATCGCGTCGTCGTCCGCGACCGCGCGATAGAGGCCGCCGATCGGCGCCGCCCCGAAGCCCAGCCGAGTGACGCTCAGGCCCGTCCTGCCGAGCGGTCGCCGCTCTTCGGGATCGATCGGCATGGCGGTCCTCCCACGGTCGTGGCCGCCGGTTGACGCCGGCGCATTGGCTATCGTATCGTCCAGTCCACCGTCCGTCGACCAACATACTGAACGACAGGAGCGTTCGTGCGTCTGATCAGCTGTCGCACCGAGGGCGGAGAGACGCTCGGCATCGTGGCCGGCGATCGATGGCTCCCGGCCGCGCAGCTCGTGGACCGCGGTCCAGCGACCATCACGGACCTCCTGGCGGGAGGCGCCGAGGCGCTCGCCGCCCTGCGAGGCGCTGCGGCGACGACGGATGTCCTGGCCGCGGGCGGCCGGCCGCTGGCCGAAGCCCGCCTCCTGTCGCCGGTTCCACGCCCCGGCAAGATCGTCGCGATCGGCCGGAACTACCGGGAGCACGTCGCCGAGGAGCAGGCCGACCCCCCGCCGGCGCCGCTGATCTTCGCGAAGTTCCCGACCTCCGTCATTGCCGACGGCGAGGAGATCCGCTGGGATCCCGAGCTGACGCAGCAGGTCGACTGGGAGGCCGAGCTCGGCGTCGTCATCGGCAGCCGCGCCCGCCGCGTCCCCGTGGAGAACGCCCTGGAGCACGTCCTCGGCTACACCTGCCTCGACGACGTCACGGCTCGCGAGCTGCAGTTCGGCGACGGCCAGTGGATCCGGGGCAAGTCGCTCGACACGTTCTGCCCGATCGGCCCCGCCATCGTGACCGCTGACGAGATCCCCGATCCCCAGGCGCTGGCGATCTCGTGCACGGTCGACGGCGAGATCGTCCAGGACTCCTCGACGGCGATGATGTACTTCGGCGTCGCCGAGATCATCAGCCACTGCTCGCAGGCGTTCACCCTGGAGCCGGGCGACGTGATCGCCACCGGCACGCCCGGCGGCGTCGGCGTCTTCCGGGACCCGCCGCGGTTCCTCGGCGACGGCTCGGTC
>DATBGP010000135.1:0-12128 GCA_036557925.1 Candidatus Limnocylindrales bacterium
GGTTCGCGCTCGCCACGACGAACAGGTCGAGGGGCAGGCGGACCGTGAAGCCGCGGATCTGGACGTCCCGCTCCTCGAGGATGTTCAACAGGCCCACCTGGATCCGCTCGGCGAGGTCCGGCAGCTCGTTGATCGCGAAGATGCCCCGGTTCGAGCGCGGGATCAGGCCGTAGTGGAGGGTCAGCTCATCGCTCAGGTAGCGGCCCTCGGCGACACGGATCGGGTCGACCTCGCCGATCAGATCGGCGATCGTGATGTCCGGCGTCGCGAGCTTCTCGGCATAGCGGCGATCGCGCGGCAGCCAATCGATGGGCGTGTCGTCGCCGTGCTCGTCGACGATCGCGATCGCGCTCGGCGAGATCGGCGCCAGCGGGTCGTCGTTGAGCTCGCCGCCGCGGACGACCGCGATCGCGTCGTCCAGGAGGCCCACGAGGAGGCGGGCGAGGCGCGTCTTGGCCTGGCCGCGCTCACCGAGAAGGACCAGGTCCTGGCCGGCGATGATCGCGTTCTCGATCGCGGGAAGGACGGTCTCGTCGTACCCGACGATGCCCGAGACGATCGGCCGGCCGAGGGCCAGCCGCTCGAGGAGGTTGGCGCGGAGCTCCTCCTTGACGCTCCGACCCGTCCAGCCGGTGGCGCGCAGCTCTCCCAGGGTCCGGGCGCGGCGGGTCGGGTCGGAAGTGGGGGAAGGCACGGGCGGCGAGCGTACGACCGGGCCCGGAGACCGTCAAACGGTCGCGTCGAGGGTCGTGGTGACGTCCGTCACCAAGGTCTCCGCGTCGACGGCCAGGACCTCCTCGACCGCCACGTCGAGCGGTGTGGCGGCCCCGATCCCCAGGAGCTCCTCGACCCGCTCCGCGCCGACCCGTTCGACCGCCAGGCCTCGGGGATCCGGCATGTGGAGGACGGTGATCGGGGCGAGCATGACGTTGCGGGCGCGGGACAGCTCGTAGGTCACCCCGGCGATCCGGGCGCCGCGCTCGGGATCGCCGTTGACGATGTCGATGATCGCCGCCATGACCAGCGCTCTTGCGGTTCCCGATGCGAACGAGCCGGCCGCGAAGAACCGGAGCGACTCGGACATCTCCCGCCAGCCGTCCCTGGGCCGGTCGAGCCGGAACAGGATGGCGGACAGCAGCGTCTGCGAGTCGGCCACCTCGGTCCGCGAGTCGCGGCGACGCATCTCGGCGATCGCGGCCTCCTGCTCGCCCAGCGCGGTCACGAAGTCGCCGGCGAGGATCAGGGCGAGAACGAACGCCTGGCGGGCGCGATTCGCCTCGATCTCGCGGCCCGCTGCGAGATAGCCCTCCAGGGCGAGGCCCTCGTGGAGGCGGAGGCCGTCGGCGTCCTTCTCCACCATGTGCACGAACCCGAGGTCATAGTGGCCGTCGGAGATCAACACCGGATCGCCGATCGACTCGGCGAGCGCCAGCCGCTCCTCGTAGGCCCGTCGCGCCCCGGGACTGTCGGCCATCCAGTACGCCAGCCCCCCGTCCGCGGCCAGACCGACAATGCGGACGCGAGGGTCGCCGGGCGGGCGGGCCAGCAGCTCCGCGAGGATGGCTCGAGCCTCGCGGAGGCGCCCCCGCTGCTGGTACCACCGCCACGTCGATCCCAGGAGCCGGAGCCCCACGTCCGGGTCCTCCCTCGTCAGCGCCCACTGGAGGGCCGCCCGCAGGTTGTGCTCCTCGTGATCGAGCTGGCGCATGTTCGCCTCGCCGTCCGACGTCAGGAGGCCCGCGCCGAGGCGCTCGGCGAGCTCGGTCATGACGGCGGCGTGGCGAGCCTCGGTCTCGGGTCGCTCGCCACTGTCATCGAGCCGCTCGGCCGCGAACTCCCGGATCAGCGGGTGGAGGCCGAACCGGCTCTCCTGTTCGGAAGCGGGCGATGCCGGGTCGATCGGCTCGATCCGGACCAGGCTCTTGTCGGCGAGTGACTCCAGGCCGGCCGCCGAGTCGAGGCCGAGATCGCCGGTGGCATTCACGACCGCCTCGGCTTCGCCCAGGGTGCAACCGCCGGCGAAGACGCCGAGACGTCGGAAGAGGCGTCGCTCGGCCTCGTCGAGCAGGTCGTGGCTCCAGCCGATCGCCGCCCGGAGGGTTCGCTGCCGCTCCGGCAGGTCCCGCGTCCCGGCCGCGAGATCCAGGCTGCGGCCGAGCCGGTCGAGGATCTGGCTCGGGCTCAGAGTGCGGACGCGGGCCGCGGCCAGCTCGATGGCCAGCGGGAGGCCGCCGAGCCGGTCGCAGATCGCCCGGATCGCCGCCGCCGCATCGTCGCCGAAGGCCAGGCCCGGGCGATGCGTCCGGGCCCGCTCCTCGAACAGCTCGATCCCGGCGGTCGCATCGAGTGGCGGCACCGGATGGCCCTGCTCGCCGCCGATCCGCAGCAGCTCACGGCTGGTGGCGAGCACACGCAGGTTCGGCGCGGCCCGGACGAGCGACGAGACGGTGTCGGCGGCGGCGGGCAGCAGCTGTTCGAGGTTGTCGAGCAGGAGCAGGATCGTCTGGTCGCGGAGGCGCGTCCGGAGGGCCTGGCCGATCGGCTCCTCCGTCGACTCGCGGACGCCGATGGTCATGGCGATCGTCGATTCGATCAGGCTCGCGTCCTGCAGGGAGGCGAGGTCGACGAACCAGGTCCCGTGCGGGAACCGTTCGACGACCGCCCGCGCGGCACCCAGCGCAAGGCGGGTCTTGCCGCTGCCACCGGGGCCGGTGAGCGTGACGACTCGACTGTCCGCAAGCGCGTCGGCGACGAGGCGGATCTCGTCGTCGCGGCCGACGAGCGACGTGACCTCGCCGGGCAGGTTGGACGGCGCGTCGACCGTCCGGAGCCGCCGGTCGTCGTCGGCGGCGCCCGGGACGACCAGGCGATGCAGCCGCAGCGGCTCCTCGAAGTCCTTGACGGCCCGGAGGCCCTCGTCGGCGATCGAGGCGTCGGCAAGCCGATCGTCCGCGCCGACCGCCGCTCCGATGAGGTCTGCCAGCGCGTCCGACACGACGATCTGGCCGCCGTTGCCCGCCGCGGTGATCCGGGCGGCGTAGTTCACGTCGATCCCGACGTAGTCCTCGGGGTCGCCGGGCCGGCCGGCGCGGAGCGTGCCCTCACCGACGTGCATGCCCATCCGGACGCGGATCGGCGCCTCCGCGGGCCAAGGCTCGGCCGCCAGGGCTCGCTGCGCGGCGACGACCGCGGCACCCGCGTCGACGGGTTGCGCGAACGCGGCGAAGAAGGCGTCCCCCTCGGTCTTCACGACGATGCCGTCGTGGTCCTCGATCGCGGCCCGGAGCAGGACGTCGTGGCGGGCGACGAGCTGCGCCCAGGCGGCCGATCCGACAGCACGCTCGAGCCTCGTCGACCCCTCGATGTCCGTGAACAGGAAGGTGACCGCCGGTCCGGTCGGAAGTCCCATGCGGCGCCCATCTTGGCACGCGGCGGCCGTCGCACGAGCCGGCGGCCGTCGCACGAGCCCGGCGGCCACCGCCGCAGGCCCGGCGGCCACCGCCGCAGGCCCGGCGCGTCGGTCGAAGCGATCAGTGGACTGGCGGCCGGCTCCCGGTCAGGCGGCGCTGTTCGGCGATCGCGGCACGGACCGAGTCCACGTCCACGACTCCCTCCGTCGCGAGCCGCCGGAGCCATGCCGCCCGCTCCGCCTGGTCCCGTTCGAGGTCGCCGGCCTTCCGCCCGAGACGCATCGCCAGCTCCGGCATCACGCCCCACGCGAAGTGCTCCAGGCGGTCGGTCCCCGCGTCCCGGGCGGCGACGACGGCCGGCGGCAGCCGCTGCACGTGGCCGTGCTCATCGCGGCTCACGGGGCGGGCGTAGTGCGCGGCGACGACCCGGCGCCGGACCTGGCCGTCCGGTCCGCGCTCCGGTCGGACCACGAGGATCAGCCCGAGGTACGAGAGCTCGTCGTCCGTCAGACCCACTCCGGGCGACCCCAGCGCCTCGTGGACATCCTCGAGCCGGTCGGCGTGGATCGTCGCGCCGACGCCGTAGCCGATCGAGGCGGCCCGGACGAGGGTCCGCGCCGCCGGACCCCACGTGTAGAGCGGCAAGTGGGCCGAGAGCTCCGCCGCGACGAGGAACGCCGACGCGGACGAGGCCGGGATCGGAGGCGGCGCCGCGGGCTGGGCGCCGGGCGCCGGACGCCAGCCGAGCGACGCCGCCTCCGGCAGCCAGGCGAAGTCCTCGTCGGCGCCAGCCAGGTCGATCCGGCGGGCGGTCGAGGGCAGGAAGTCGAGCAATGCCTCGAGCAGGGTCGTCTTGCCGGCTCCCTGGGCGAGCCCGGCGACGACCAGCGGAATGCGCTCCTCGACGAGCAGCCAGACGAGGGCCGCCAGCTCGGCGTCCAGCTCGCCACCGGCGATCAGCCCCACGATCGAGCGGCGCGGCGGCGTGCTGAGCGATCGGAGCCACGCCAGGCGGTCGTCCATCGACGCGATGATGACAGAGGCTGACGATCCGACCGTCCAGAATGGCAGGCATGCCCGCCCGGAAGGCCTCGAACCCGCCCGCGGACCACGGCCCGTCCGAGCCGCTCGAGATCGTCCCGCTCACGCCGGATCGCTGGGCCGACTTCTCGAGCCTGTTCGACGAAGGCGGCGATCCGAGGACGTGCTCCTGCATGTTCTGGCGCCTCCGCTCGAAGGACTGGTCGTTCGCCAACGCCGCCGAGACGCGCGAGGGGATGCATCGGCTCGTCGACGAGGAGCGGGACCCGGCGCCCGGACTGCTCGGCTACCGCGATGGCCGGGCCGTCGCCTGGGTCAGCGTCGCGCCGCGCGAGGACTACGAACGCCTGACGAGCTCGCGGGTCCGGCCGAAGATCGACGACACGCCGGTCTGGTCGATCGTCTGCTTCGTCGTCTCGAAGACCGCCCGGGGCCAGGGCCTGACCCACCAGCTCCTCGACGCGGCGGCGGACTACGCGCGGGTCCACGGCGCGCCGGCGCTGGAGGCCTACCCGGTGGACGCCGGCGATCGACGGATCCCGGCCGCGGTCGGCTACACCGGGCTGCTCTCGACGTTCGAGGGCGCGGGCTTCGAGGTCGTCCACCGGATCGATTCGCCGCAGGCGACCGTCCAGCGCGTGATCGTCCGGCGCCCCATCGAGCGGTGAGCGGATCGGGCCGCCGCGGGTCGCCGGGCGTCGAGTCCGATCTCGACGTCCGGGTCTTGACCCCCGACCGGCTCGACGACCTGGCCAGGCTCTTCGACCAACCCGGCGACCCCAGGTGGTGCTGGTGTGCCTCGTTCCACATCCGCGGCTCGGTGAAGGCCCGCCCGCCGGAGCTGAACCGGGACGTGCTGACGGAGCGGACGGTCGCCGGGCCGTCGCCTGGCCTGCTCGGCTATCGCGACGGCCGGGTGGTGGCCTGGGTGAGCGTCGGGCCGCGCGAGAGCTACCGGAAGCTCGCCCGGCAGGACTACGACGCCGGCGCGTCGGACGGCGAGCAGGTCTGGTCGATC
Source organism: Candidatus Limnocylindrales bacterium (assembly GCA_036557925.1). Taxonomy (GTDB): domain Bacteria; phylum Chloroflexota; class Limnocylindria; order Limnocylindrales; family CSP1-4; genus CF-46. Next base: position 5,470 of record DATBGP010000135.1, read on the forward strand.
GTGTGCTTCGTCGTCGATCCGAAGGCCCGCGGCCAGGGCCTCGCCCGGGCGATGCTCGCCGCGGCGATCGACCACGCCCAGGCCGGCGGGGCGACCGCGCTCGAGGCCTACGCGATCGATCCGGACGGCGAGCGGATCCCGAACCCGATCGCCTACTCGGGACCCGTCGGGATCTTCGCGGACGCCGGCTTCCGGGTCGTCGGCGAGCGCCTCGCGGGGCGGACTCGATGGCCCCGGCCGATCGTCCGGCTGGACCTTCCGGGCCCCGGCGCGACGGCCGGCCGAGACGAATGACGTAGGCCGGCGACCGTCATTCCGCCAGGTTGACGCCCCGTCCGGAACGCGCGTAGACTGCGCGCCGGCGTGCAGATCGCCCGCCCTCATCCAGCTCGCGGAGGACGACTCCGAATGAAGATGAACCACCTGCTCTTCCGGATCGCGACCGCGCCCGATGGCGCCGTCGACGACGGGAGATCTGTGCCCATCTCGAGCTAGCCTGAGGCGGCAAGGCCGCCCTCCAGACGAACCACGAGCCGTGGGCCAGATCGGGCCCCCGGCTTTTTTGATGCCTCTCCGCGGAGAGCCATCCGAGCCGCGAGGCCCACCCGATGCGCCTGAGCATCGAGCAGGCCCGCGGCTCGTCGATTTCCGGCAGCCGGACCCCGCACCCGGGCATGACCCGCCCGGTCCCGACCAGTCGGCCAGGCCGACACCCACGCGAACCACGACCAGGAGCTCACTGAAGTGACCGCCAGCGTCCTCGGACAACAGAAGATCGCCCGCCCCGGCGGTGCCATCGGCGCTGCGCGGACGGTCGAGACGGCCGTTCCGGCTCTCCTGGTGGAGGGCGTCACGAAGCGGTTCGTCGTCGGACGGAAGCGCAAGCCGGTCGTCGCGATCTCGAACGTGTCCCTCCGCCTCGAGCGGGGCGACATCGTCAAGATCCTCAGCGCCAACAGATCGGGCAAGTCCACCCTCATCCGCCTCGTCTCGGGCCTGTTGACCCTCGACGAGGGCCGGGTCTCGGTCTTCGGCCACGACATCGAGCGAGAGGAGATGGAGGTCAAGCGGCTGATCAACCGGGTCAGCGTCGACGCCGCCTTCTTCAAGAAGCTCAGCCCGATGGAGAACCTCCTCTTCGCCGCCCGGCTCTATGGCCTGGAAGCGAAGGAGGCGAAGCCGAAGGCGCTCGGGATCCTCGGCCGGCTCGGGATCGGCGAGAAGCGGGTGGGTCGGCCCATCGAGCAGATGAGCCGGGGCATGCAGCAGAAGGTCGCGATCGCGCGAGCGCTGTTGACCAGCCCGTCGCTCCTCTTGCTGGACGAGCCGACGACCGGTCTCGATCCGCGCTCGAAGCTCGAGGTCCAAGCGTTCATCGAGGAGCTCCGGGAGACGCACGACGCGTCGATCGTCCTCACGACGCACGACCTGGACGAGGCCCAGCGGCTGTGCAGCTCGATCACGATCCTGGCCGCCGGCCGGGTGGTGACCGAGGACACGCCGGACGGGCTGATCGCGGCAGAGGCAGCACGAACGGGTCGACCGGCAACCCTCCACGACGTCTTCATGACCTACACCGGCCGGAGCCTCGACGACGACGTCGACGAGGACGAGGCCGACGACGACTCCGAATGAAAGGAGGTGAGAACGAGATGCAGAGCTTCCAGAACGACCGGCTGTGGCTGGTCAACGCGTTGATCGCGGAGGACATCCGCCGGGCCGACCAGGCCCGCCGGGTCCAGCCGCGGGCCACGCGGTCCATCCGGCGCGCGATCGGGGGATCGATCGTACGCTTCGGCGCCCGCCTGGCGGGTGAGCCGAGCTACGAGCTGGCCCGGTTGCCATGAGCGGCCGGGTCGGCTCCCCCACCCGGAGAACCCCCGTGACAGCATTCCAGCACGAGCTGAAGGCGTCCTACGCCTTCATGGAGCGGAACTTCTTCCTGACCCGACGCTACTGGGGCTGGGAGATCGCGTTCCTGGTCTACTCGGTCGCCGGCGCGCTCAGCATCTCGTTGATCGGCGCGGACCAGGGCAGCCCCACGCTGATCCTCAGCCTGCTCATCGGCGCCATCTTCTGGAACTACCTGAGCGTGGTCTTCAGCTGGATCGCCGAGACGATCGCGGTCGAGCGCTGGGAGGGCACGCTCGAGTACACGATGATGGCGCCGATCCGGCGCGGATCGCACCTGTTCGGGTCCGTCCTGTACGCGATGGTGTACGGGCTGATCCACACCGCGGCGATCCTCGTGGTCCTCATGCTGTTCTTCCCCCAGCTCGACGTGGCCGGCGCCAACCCGGTGACGGTCATCACGTTCGTGATCCTGGGCTCGTTCAGCTTCGTCGGGATCGGGATGATCGCGGCGATCCTGCCGCTCCTCTACGTGGAGCGCGGGGCGCAGATGACGTTCGTCCTGCAGTCGTGCCTGCTGCTCGTCAGCGGCGTGTACTACTCGGTCTCGGTGCTGCCCGGCTGGATGCAGGTGCTCTCGCGCCTGTCGCCGGCCACGTACGTCCTCGACGGCGTCCGGAAGGGCGTGATCGAGGGCGCGCCGGTCACGGACCTGCTGTACGACGTCTGGCCGCTGATCGTGATGGGGGCGGTCCTCATCCCGTTCGGGCTCTGGGCGTTCGGCCGTGCGGAGCGCTACGCGAAGCGCACCGGAAAGCTGAAGCGGGTCGGGTGAGCGACATGGTGGTCTCCGCTCCGACCCTCGCCCAGCTCGGCTGGACCGAGACGCTGGCTTCGGCTCACGCGTCGCACGCGGCGCTGGGCCGCGAGCCGGCGCGCGTCGTGGCCGAGGATCGCGGCTCATATCAGCTCGCGGGCCCGGGCGGCGAGCGGCGGGCCGCGGTCAGCGGCCGGTTCCGCTTCGACGCGGAGGACGACGCGTCCGCGTTCCCTGCCGTCGGCGACTGGGTGGCTGTCGAGGGCGGCATGACGGGTGAGACCGTGATCCATGCACTGCTTCCCCGTCGCTCGGCGCTCGTCCGCCAGGCTGCGGGACGGCGGACGGCGGCGCAGGTCGTCGGGGCGAACCTCGACGTGGTCTTCCTCGTCGCTTCGCTCAACGCCGACCTGAACCTGCGCCGGCTGGAGCGGTACCTCGCGGCGGCCTGGGACAGCGGCGCGGAGCCGATCGTCCTCCTCTCGAAGGCCGATCTCGACAGCCAGGAGGAGATCCGGGCGGCCATCTGGGACGTGGAGCAGGTGGCCGGCGGCGCGCGGGTCATCCCCGTCAGTGCCGTCGACGGGCAGGGGGTGGACGAGGTCCAGGCACGGATCGGCGTCGGGACGACGGTGGCGTTCGTCGGGTCGTCCGGCGTCGGCAAGTCGACGCTGCTCAACCGGCTCGCCGGCGCGGAGGTCGCGGCGACACAGGACATCCGCGAGGAGGACGCGCGTGGTCGACACACCACGACCCGTCGCCAGCTCCATCTCCTGCCGGGTGGCGGCCTCATCCTCGATACGCCGGGCATGCGCGAGCTGGCCCTCTGGGATGGAGACGGCCTCGCCCAGTCCTTCGGCGACGTCGACGAGATCGCGGCCTCGTGCCGGTTCCGGAACTGCTCGCACAACGGCGAGCCGGGCTGCCAGGTCGCGGCGGCCCTCGCCGACGGCCGGCTGGCCGCGGACCGCCACGCGAGCTGGCAGAAGCTCCAGCGCGAGGCGGCCCATCACGAGCGCCGGGTGGACGCCCTGGCCCGGGCGGAGGAACGGAAGAAGTGGAAGTCGATCGGCAAGGCCGTGACCCGGCACATGGACCGGAAGTACGGAACGGAGGGGTGGCGATGAACGCGCTGCAGACGCCGCCGCTGGGCCTCGATCGCGAGGCGGCGGAGGTCCGGATCGGGCCGTCCATCGACCTCGAGGCCGACCTGGCCGGCATGTACGCGGTCGCGGACCGGGCACGGGCCGCCGACGGCGAGCTCGATCGGATGAACCCGGAGGGCTTCGTCGCCTACTACCGGACGCTCGAGCATTTCGACCTCGCCCGGGATCTCGTCCTGGCGCGCCGAGACGGCGCGATCGTCGGCTACGCGCGCGTCGAGTGGGCGGATTCCAACGACGGCGAACGCTGGTACGAGAGCGCCTGCTTGGTCGACCCGTCGATCCGGGGTCGGGGCCTCGGCGGTCGCTTCCTCGCCTGGACGGAGCGACGCCGGGCCGAGATGGCGGCTGCGGACGCGGCGGCGGGCATCGCGCTCGATCGGGAGCGATGGATGACGACGTACAACCGGGACGGCGATCCGGGCGGCGACGCGCTGCTCCGAGGCCACGGCTTCGAGGCGTTCCGGCGGTTCCATTCGATGGAGCGGCCGGACCTCGAGGCCATCCCGGATCTGGCGCTCCCCGCCGGCTTCGAGATCCGCCCGATCGAGGGCGAGGCCGCGATCCGGGCGGTGATCGCCGCCGACAATGAGGCGTTCCGGGACCACTTCGGCTCGGTCGACACCGACGAGAGCGTCTTCGTCCAGATGATGGCCGACCCCGACACGGATCCGTCGCTCTGGGTGATCGCCTTCGACGGCGACGAGATCGCGGGCGGCGTTCTGAACGGGATTCACGTCGGGCACGACGGCACGGCTCGCGGCTGGTGCGATTCGATCTTCACCCGCCGGCCGTGGCGTCGCCGCGGCCTCGCCCGTGCCCTGATCTCGCGCAGCCTCGAACGGCTCCGCGACCGGGGCATGACGAGCGCGGCGCTCGGCGTCGACGCGGCGAACCCGAACGAGGCGCTGGCCCTCTACGAGTCCTGCGGCTTCCGCGTCGCGACCAGCGCGACAGCCTACCGGAAGGCGCTTCCCATCCCCCCGGCCACCTGATCGCGAGGAGGACGACGATGATCGCGGTGCCCCAGCTGCCCGACGCTCCGGACATCCCGGGGCTGACGTTCCGGCCGTTCGACCCGGAGCGCGACTACCCGGCGATGGTCGGCCTCATCCGCGAGGCCCACCTCGCGGACGGCGTCGACTGGCTGCCGAACGAGGAGAACCTCCGGCTCGACTACGAGCATGTCGACGAGTTCGACCCGCGGCGCGACGTCCTGCTCGCCGAGGTCGACGGCGCGCTCGTCGCCGCGGCCCTGACCGACGTCCGGACCCGGGAGGGCCTCGGCCATCACCAGATGGAGGGCTGGGTCCGCACGGCCTGGCGCCGGCGCGGGCTCGGCCGGGCGCTGCTCGGCTGGACGGAGCGACGCGCCGCCGAGGTGGCCCGGGTCGACGGCCGGCCGGCGCAGCGGGTGCTGTCCGCGTGGCCGGACGAGGTCCAGACCGGTGCGACGGCCCTGTACGCAGCCGCCGGCTACCGGATCGTCCGGTACGGCTTCATGATGCTGCGCGACCTCGCGGAGCCGGTCCCGGACCTGCCACTCCCCGACGGACTCGAGGTCCGGGCCGTGGAGGCCGCGGACCACCGCCGGATCTGGGACGCCGACGTCGAGGCGTTCGAGGACCACTGGAACCACGGCGAGCGGACGGAGGCGGACTTCGAGCGCTGGTATGCGAGCCCGGAGCTCGACACGTCGCTGTGGCGGGTGGCGTGGGACGGCGATGAGGTCGCCGGCTCGGTCATGCCGTTCGTCTATCCCGACGAGAACGCGGCCATCGGCGTCCAGCGCGGCTGGCTCGACCACATCAGCGTCCGCCGGCCGTGGCGGCGTCGGGGTCTGGCGTCGGCGCTCATCGCCCGGTCGCTGGTCGCGCTCCGCGAGCGCGGGCTGGTGGAGGCGGCGCTCGGCGTCGACGCGGAGAACGTGTCGGGCGCCCTGCGCGTCTACGAGGCGATGGGCTTCCGCCGGCATCGGACGGCGGTCTCGTACTGGAAGGAGTTCACGGCGGACTGAGGCGGGGGGCTGCCGAGCGTCCGGTCGCGCCGGGCGGCCCGTCGCTCCGGCAGTTCACGGCGGACCGAGGCCCCGGGCCTGCCGAGCGTCCGGTCGGGCCGGGCGGCCGATCCGCCTGGAGGCGGCCGGAGCCGATCGTCGGGTGCGGCCGGACACCGATCGGGACCATCGGATCACGGGCCGCGTTGCGACCACGTCGGAGGATGGGCGCCATGGCCGTCCGCCGTCCGCTCCGGTTCGCCGCCGTCCTCGCACTCGTCGCCGCCTCCTTCGGAGTCGGTGGTCCGGTCTCGGCCGCCCCGGACATCTCGCGCTACCCGTATCGGAACCCGTGTCCCCTGCCCTTCCCGGCGTCGAACGTCTGGAACAAGCCGGTCGACAAGCTGCCGGTCCGGACGGACTCGGCGACGCTGATCGCGACGATGGGCGTCTCCCGCGATGTCCACCCCGACTTCGGGACGTTCGCGGGATACGGCATCCCGTACAACCTCGTCTCGGCGTCCACGCCCCGCTCCACGGTCACCTTCCAGTGGCCGTCCGAGTCCGATCGCGTCGGCTACCCGATCCCGGCCTCGCCGAAGATCGAGGGCGCGGGCGCAAGCGGCGACCGCCACCTCCTGATGCTGGACCAGAGCTCCTGCCGACTCTGGGAGCTCTTCGCGGCGTCGTTCACGGGCGGTCACTGGACGGCCGGCTCCGGGGCGACCTGGGACCTCCGGTCGAACGCCCTCCGGACCGACGGCTGGACCTCGGCGGACGCGGCCGGCCTGCCGATCTACCCTGGCCTGGCCCGCTACGACGAGGTCGCCTC
>DATBGP010000136.1:0-1612 GCA_036557925.1 Candidatus Limnocylindrales bacterium
GGCGGCGTACCTGGCGCCCGCCCCGAACTGGGCCACGTAGATCGCGTCGTGGGCCACGAACCGGGCGAACAGCGTCAACACGAGCGTCCGGAGTCGCCGGCCGTGGCGCGCGAGCATCGGAGTCGCGTCGAGGATCACGACGTCACCATACACGCGCCGGCCACGCGGGTGCTGCGAGATCGCGATCAGCGGGTGAGCGTCACCTTGCGAAGTCCCGGCGGCGCGTCCGGATCGTAGCCGCGGCGCCGCGCCACGGCCTCGGCGAGGAGCTGGCCGGGCAGGATCGTGGCGAGGGGCGCGAGGCCGGCGGGCAGGTCGGCCGGGAGCGGCAGCCGGATGCGCCGGTCCCCGTCGTCGGACATGCCGGTGACGACCCACGGCTCGCCGCCGGCGGCCCGCGCCGCGTCGATCCCCTCGTCGACCGCCTCCCCCACCCGACCGTGGGGCCGGATCGCGAGGACCGGCACGCCCGGCCCGCTGAGCACCACCGGTCCGTGGCTGAAGTCCGCCGACGAGTAGCCCTCGGCGAACAGCCGGCCGGTCTCCTTGAGCTTGAGCGCCGTCTCGAGGGCGGTCGGGAAGTCGAAGCCGCGGGAGATGACGATGGACCGCTCCGACCCGGCGAACTCCCCGACGATCGGCGCCTCGTCGGGGACCGCCTCGATCGCGGCGTCGAGCGACGCGCGGAGCACGCCGGGCATCCCCGCCAGCCCGCGGCCGAGCTCGGGCCGGGGCGCCAGGGCGGCGACCAGCGCCGCACCCGCCGCCAGCTGGGCGACATACGACTTCGTCGCCGCGACCGAGCGCTCCTCCCCCGCCCGGCAGTCGATGACGTGCTCGGCGGCCGCGGCCAGGGGCGATGACGCGTCGTTCGCGATGACGATCGTCGTCGCGCCGCCGGCTCGCGCCGCCTCGACGACCGCCACCAGATCCGGGGAGCGACCGCTCTGCGACACCGCGACCACGAGCCCGCCGCGCCACCGCAGGTCCGCCCCGTAGATCGTCGTGACGGACGGCGCGGCGAGCCCGGTGGGGATCCCGAGCTCGGTCTCGATCAGGTAGCGGAGATGGATGGCGGCATGGTCGGACGTGCCGCGGGCCACGATCGCGACGTACGTCGGGTCCGCTGCACGAACGGCCTCGGCGACGGCTCGGACCTCCGCCGCGCCTTCGTCGAGGAACCGCGCCACCACCTCCGGGATCGCCTCGATCTCGCGGCGCATGAGCGTCGGGGTTCCGGGCGGTTCCGAGGCCTCCATCAGCCGACCGGCGCGAACCGCGGCAGCCACTGGCCGTTCGTCTCGACGATCGCATCGAACAGCTGGCCGGCGAGCTCGGGTCCGCCCGCGATCGGGTTCGCCGCGAGCGCTGCCCGAGCCATGACCGGGTCTCCGCTGACGGCCGCGCGCACGGCAAGCCGCTCGTACGTCTTCACCCTGCTGACGAGGTCGAGCAGCTCCGCTGGGAGCGGACGCAGCGCCATCGGGTGGGCGCCGTCGCGATCGATCGTCGCCGGGACCTCCACGATGTCGTCCGCCGCCAGGCCCGGAAGGGCGCCGTCATTCCGGACGTTGACCACCTGGACGTCGCCGCGGCCGTCGACGAGCGAGGC
>DATBGP010000137.1:0-9080 GCA_036557925.1 Candidatus Limnocylindrales bacterium
CTCGGCGTCGTCGCGCTCGAGGGCCAGGGCCAGGACGAGCTGTTCGACGTCCTGGCCGGGATGACGAAGCCGAGCCGCGGGTCCCTGTCCGTCGACGGGCGGGCGGTCTCGTTCGGCCATCCGGCCGATGCGATCCGGGCCGGGGTCGTCTACGTCGCCGCGGACCGCGCCGAGGCGCTGCTCATGCAGCGATCCGTCCGCGAGAACATCGCCCTCCCGTTCCGCACGCAGCTCAGCCGCTGGGGCCTGATCAACCTCGGCGACGAGAAGCGGACCGTCGACGAGGCGATCGAGACCCTCCAGATCGACATCCGCGCCCAGGGCGAGGTGCGTCGCCTCTCGGGCGGCAACCAGCAGAAGGTGACGATCGCGCGATGGGTCGCGGGCGGCGTCAGGACGATGATCTGCTTCGATCCGACCCGCGGCATCGACATCCGAACCAAGCGCCAGATCTACGCGCTCCTCCGGGACCTCGCCGGCGCCGGGGCGGCGATCCTCCTGTACACCTCGGAGCTGAAGGAGGTCCAGCTCGTCTGCGACCGGGCGATCGTGATCTTCGGCGGCAGGGTCGTCCGGGAGATCTCCCGCGCCGACGCCGACGAGCCCGCCCTCCTCCGGGCGGCCTACAACCTCCGCTCGGACTCGGCGCTGCCCGAGGACACGGTCGCGGAAGCCATCGCGGAGCCCGGAGTCGCCGCTGCCGCGGCCGAGCCGGCCGCCGGCGGCACGGCAACGTCGCCCGAGCGTCCCGAGCAGCGTCCCGAGCCACCCCCGGAGCCGGTCGCGGAGCCGGCCCGGGCAGCGCCGGATGAGGCGACCGGCGCAGGGGGCGACGAGCCCGGCAGCCCACGAGGAGACGCGTGACCGCCGCCGCTCCCACCGTCGACACGGCCCGATCGCGGCCGCTTGACGCCGTCGCCGGCTACGTCCGCCGGAACGCCTGGACGTTCGGGCTGATCCTCCTCCTCGCCGGCCTGTTCGCCTTCACGAAGCTCATCCAGCCGCGCTACGGCCCCATCCCGATCCAGGGCCTCGCGACATCCGTCCAGCCGCTCGTCCTCGCCGCGGTCGCCCAGGCGATCGTCGTGATCAGCGGCGGGATCGACCTCTCAATCGGCTCGATGATGGCGTTGACGAGCGTCGTCTCGGCCTCGCTGATGGACAAGCAGAGCGACCAGTTCGGGATCCTCGTCGTGATCGGCGTCATGCTGCTGGGGCTCGTCATCGGCGGCATCAACGGCACGCTCGTGGTCCTGACCCGCGTGCCGGACATCGTCGTCACGCTGGCGATGTCGTTCGTGTGGGCGGGCTGCGCGCTCCTCGTGCGGTCCGGGCCCGGCGGCGGCGCGGCCGGCTGGCTGAAGAGCATCGTCGTCGGCCCGCTGGGCAACGAATGGATCCCGAAGGCGGCCGTCGTCGTGCTCGTGGTCGTGTTCGTGATCTGGATCCCGTTGTCGCGATCGCGGCTGGGGCTGTCCATCTACGGGATCGGCAGCGACCGGCTCGCGGCGTTCCGGAGTGGCGTCCCGGTGAGCCGGACGCGGGTCCTCGCCTATGCCCTGACGGGCCTCTTCTCGGCGCTGGCCGGCCTGTCGCTGACGGCGACGACCGGGATCGGCTCGCCGGTCCCCGGCCCGTACACGCTGCTGAGCGTGGCCGCCGTCGTCCTCGGCGGGGTCAGCCTCGCCGGCGGTCGGGGCGGGGTCTTCGGGCCGATCGTCGCAGTCGTCATCCTCCAGATCATCCAGACCGACCTGACGTTCCTTCGGTTCGACTCGAACTACGCCCTCGTCGCCCAGGGCGCGATCCTCATCGTCGTGACCGGGTTCAGCAGCCTCCTCTCGATCCGGAGGGCTCGCTCATGACGGCGGCGACCGGGACGGTCTCCCGCGCGAACATGACGGCCCTGCGGACGCTGTTCCGCGACCGGCCGATCATCCCGCTGATCGCGCTGCTTGCGATCCTCGTCATCGTGATCCAGCTCGCGTCACCGGGGATCGTCAGCGCGGGGTGGGCGGGCGTGATGCTCCGGACGGCCGTCCCCCTCGCGATCCTGGCCGGCTGCCAGACGCTGACGATGCTGACCGGCGGGATCGACCTGTCCGTCGGGGCGGTCGCGTCGATGGTCGGCTTCGTCACGGCCACCCTGATCCACAGCCCGGGCGGCGTTCCGCAGGCGATCCTCGTGTCGCTCGTCCTCGCGCTGCTTGCCGGACTGATCACCGGCGTCGTCGTCGGTGTCTTCCGAGTCCACCCGCTGATCGTGACGCTCGGGATGAGCTTCATCGTCCTCGGGCTCGCCAACGTCTGGCAGCTCCAGTCGGTCCAGACCGGCGCAGGCGTCCCGTCCGAGCTCCGGACGATCGGCTCGGGCCTGCAGGGCGACGTCATCCCGAACAGTCTCGTCGTCTTCGTCCCGATCGTCCTCTTCATCCTCCTCCTGCTGCGGCGGACCGGCTATGGCCGGGTCCTGTTCGCCATCGGCGACAACCCGGTCGCGGCGCGGCTCTCGGGCGCCCGCTCATGGCAGGTCCTCACGGCGCTGTACGCCCTGTCGGCGCTGCTCGCGGGGATCGCCGGCCTCGTCCTGTCGGGCCTGACGAACACCGCGTCGGTGACCCTCGCCGACTCCAGCGTGCTGCCGTCGGTCGCAGCGGCGGTCATCGGCGGGACCTCGATCCTGGGCGGCCGCGGCGGCTACGGCGGCACGATTGTCGGCGCGCTCATCCTGACCGTGCTCTCGGCACTGCTGACGGCCCTGGGGCTCCCGGAACCCACGCGCCAGATCGTCTTCGGCGCGATCATCGTGATCGTCGCGGCGGCCTACAACCGGGTGACGGCCGAGACGTGAGCGGCGCCGAGACGTGAGCGGCGACGGCCCGGCGGCCGATCTTCGCAGCCCAGGCCGCCATCTCGGACTCGACCTCGGCGGCACGAACCTCAAGTGGACCGTCGTCCAGCGCAGCGGCGACACCTGGTCCGTGGTCGCTCGCGACCAGGTCGCGACCCGCCGGTCGGCATCGGCCGCGGACATGCCGGCGAGCGTCACGGCGCAGCTCGCGGAGGTCGCGGTTCGGGCCCGGGACGCGGCCGGGCCGGTCGCCAGCGTCGGCATCGGGATCCCCGGCCTCTACGACCCGCGGACCGGGCGCACCCGATTCCTGGTGAACGTGCCCGGCCCCTGGGCGGGCCACGCGGTGGCGGAGCCGGTGGCCGCGGCCGCCGGTGTGCCCGCGTTCCTGATCAACGACGCACGGGCATTCGGGCTCGCGGAGCTCCGGCTCGGCGCCGGGCGTGGCGCGTCGTCGATGGTCGGGCTCACGCTGGGAACCGGCGTCGGCGGCGTGGTGGCGATCGACGGGCGGGTCCACCAGGGCCACGACGGGACGGCCGGCGAGCTCGGCCACCAGACGATCGATCCGGACGGGCCCTGGTGCAACTGCGGGAATCGCGGCTGCGTGGAGGCGTACGCGCGGGCCGACCAGATCGCCGCGGCCTGCGGGACGGCCACGGCCGAGGAGGCGGTCCGGGCGGCGACCGACGGCGACGAGCGCGCGACCCGGGGCCTGGCGGACGTCGGTCGCTACCTCGGGATCGGGATCGCCAACACGATCACGGTGATCTCGCCTGACAAGGTCGTGCTGGGCGGCGGAGTCGCCGCGGCCGGCGAGCTGCTGTTCGAGCCGATCCGGGCCGAGGTCCGGCGGCGGGTGAAGACCACGTCGGTCGACGACGTCGAGATCGTCGCGGCCGAGCTCGGGACATGGGCCGGGGCGATCGGCGCGGCCGTGCACGGAGCCGAACAGGCGGCGGCCGCAAGCGCCCGGAGCACCGAGGCGGTGCGATGACCGAGGCGGCCTACACCCCCCACTACCGCCAGATCGAGCACGCGCTCCGGGAGCGGATCGCCGGCCTCCAGCCGGGCGAGCGGCTCCCGTCGGACGCGGAGCTGATGGCCGAGTTCGGTGTCAGCCGGATGACCGCCCGCAACGCGATGCAGCGCCTGGCCGAGGACGGCCTGCTCCGACGCGAGCCGGGCCGCGGCAGCTTCGTCTCCCAGCCGCCGACGCATCGCCGGACGAACCGGCTGATGACGTTCACCCGGGAGATGCGACGGGCCGGCCGTGTGCCCAGCTCGAAGGTGCTGACGCGCGTGGTCCGACCGTCGAACGCCGCCGAGGCAGAGGCGCTCGAGCTCCGGCCGAGCCAGCCGGTCGTCCACCTGCGCCGTCTCCGGCTCGCCGACGACCAGCCGATCGCGCTGGAGTCGGCGGTCCTCGTCGCGGACACCGCGCCCGCGGTGCTCGCCGCGGATCTCGCCACCGGGTCCCTGCACGAGACGTTGACCCGGGCGGGGTTCGGGCTCCGCCGCGGGGTCGGGACGATCGGCGCCGCGCGTGCCACGGCCGAGGACGCGCGGCTGCTGGGCATCCGGGTGGGCGATCCGCTGCTCGTCGAGCGGCGCGCAATCGCGGACGATTCCGGCCGCTGGATCGAGGCGACGGAGTCGCGCTACCCCGCGGATCGCTACGGGCTCGACGTCCAGTTCGAGGTCGAGCGGCCCGAGGATCCCGGGTGACGGACGCGGCCGAGGTCGTCGGGAGACTCGTCCTCCCGGACCGGGTCGCCGCCGGACGAATCCGGATCGGCGGCGATCGGATCGAGGACGTCGACATCGACGACGGCGCGACCGTCGACGAATCGGCGCCGATCGTCGCGCCGGGGTTCGTGGATCTCCATGTCCACGGATTCGGCGGCCACGACGCGATGGGCGGCCGCGACGCGCTCGACGGGATGGCCCGGGCGCTGGCGCGTCGCGGCGTCACCAGCTTCCTGCCGACGGCCGTCACGGCGCCGCTCGAATCGCTCGCGGCGTTCGCCGACGGCGTCCGGGCGTGGATGCCGTCCGCCCCGCCCGACGGCGCGGAGCCGCTCGGGTTCAACCTGGAGGGCCCGTTCCTGGCCGAGGCCCGCAAGGGCGCCCACGACCCGGTGGCGCTCCGCGCGCCGGCAGAGGTCTCGCCCCCGGATCTCGCGCCGCTCCGGGACGGGTTGCGGGTCATCACCATCGCGCCCGAGCTGCCCGGTGCGCTCGACCTGATCCGGATGCTGGCGAGCGATGGCATCGCCGTGTCGCTCGGCCACTCGAACGCGACGGTGGACGAGGCCGGTGCCGGGTTCGCGGCGGGCGCCCGGTCCACCACCCACCTGTTCAACGCGATGTCCGGCCTGGACCATCGGTCGCCCGGCCTCGCGCTGGCGGCCCTGCTCGACGACGAGGTCGCCGTGGAGCTGATCGCCGATGGCCATCACGTCGCGCCGGCGATCTGGCCGCTCGTGGCCCGCCTCAAGCCGGCTTCGCGCCTGCTCCTCGTGAGCGACGCGCTGGCGATCGCCGGCACGACCGCCGACCGGGGACGAATCGGCCGGCTCGCCTGCGAGGTCGTCGGGGGCCGGGCGGTCCTCGCCGGGACGGAGACGCTGGCCGGATCCGTGATCGGCCTCGACGACGCCGTCCGGAACCTGTCTGCCGCGGGCGTCCCGCTTCCGCACGCGGTCCTCGCCGCCGCCGCGAACCCGGTGGATCTGCTCGGCAGGACCGACCGCGGCCGGCTCGCGGCCGGCCGGCGCGCCGACCTGGTGGAGCTGGACGCCGGCCTCCGCGTCCGGCGGGTGATGCGCGGCGGCGCCTGGATCGACGCCTGACCCGCGACCGGCCCTACCGCGGCGGCATCGCCGCGAACGTCCGCTCGATGTCGTCGAGGACGCGGATCGTGCCCCGGCTGACCGCGGCCAGGTAGCGCTCGCCGAACTCGGCGTTGGACTCGCGGGCGTCGCCCCACGTCCCCGAATGCGTCGCCCGGTGGACGGAGCCCGGCGCCGAGAAGAAGAACGCCGTGTGGACCGCCGGCGCGTTGCCGACCTCGGGGAACGGCGGCATCTCGGCGTTCGCCGCCTCGAGATCGACCAGGTCCGGGTTGATCGCCATGACCGCCGAGGTCTCGCCCTTGTTCGCGTGGAGCCCGCTTGTCGGGCCGAAGAACTCGGCCGACTCCTCGGCCGTGATCCCGTCCCAGTAGTTGATCGGGAACGCCCGCGCGCCCGCCGGCAGGCGGTCGGCGCAGTTCGCGCAGGCATACGCAAGCGCATACGTGTTGTCGTAGTGGCCGTTGAGCAGGACGATCCGGCGGAAGCCGGCCGTCGCCAGGCCCACGACGATGTCCTCGACGAACGCCATGAATGTCGGGATCCGGATCCAGACGAGGCCGACGAACCCGGCGTGCGGATACGAGAGCCCGTAGTTGATCGTCGGGGCGACGGCGGCGCCGACCTCCGGCGCCACTCGACGGGCGACCTCCGTCGGGACGATCGCGTCGGTGAGGAGCGGCCCATGCGGGCCGTGCTGCTCGGTCGAGCCGACCGGCACGATCACGGTGTCATGGCCGCCCGCGAGGAAGGCCTCGACCTCCGGGCTCGTCATCTCCCCGAGGAACACGGTTGCGGGCTTCATCGGGACCCTCCTTCGACGATCAGGCGATACGGGTGGTGAGCTCGCCGATGCCCTCGATCCGGCAGACGACGACGTCGCCGGCCTCGAGATGACGATCGGGTCCGGGCGGCGTGTCGAGGCGGGCGGGCGTGCCCGTGGCGATCAGATCGCCCGGCCGGAGCTCCAGGTGCCGGCTCAGGTACGAGACGATCTCGGCGATCGAGAAGCGCATGTCCGCGGTCCGGCCGTCCTGGATCGCCTCGCCGTTGATCGTGCAGCCCAGCCGGAGATCGGCAGGATCGAGCTCGGCGGCGAGGACGAGCGACGGACCCGCGGGGCAGAACCCCGGCATCGACTTGCCGACCAGCCACTGATCGCCGTCGAGCCACGGGTCGCGCGAGGAGACGTCGTTCACGATCGTGTAGCCGAGGACGTGGTCCATCGCCCTCGTCACCGCCACGTCGCGTGCGGCCGTGCCGATGACGACGCCGAGCTCCACCTCCGCGTCGACGTTCGCGGTCAGCGAGCGGTCCCAGGCGAGCGTCGCGTCGTCACCGGC
Organism: Candidatus Limnocylindrales bacterium; assembly: GCA_036557925.1. GTDB lineage: Bacteria > Chloroflexota > Limnocylindria > Limnocylindrales > CSP1-4 > CF-46. Next base: position 7,050 of record DATBGP010000137.1, read on the forward strand.
GAAGGCGCTGGCCGCCTTGCCGTAGATCAACGGCCGGTCCGGCCCGGCGCCCGGCGCTTCACCCGGCACGCGGTAGTTGCGCCCGACCGTGTAGATCGCGCCCGGGATCGGGACCTCGCGTCGCATCGGTTCGGTGGCGTCAGGCCGGCGCCGCCGCGTCCGCGAGGAGCGGCGCGACCGCCTCGCGCATGACGCCGTCCATCCCGCCGACGCCGGTCCAGCGCTCGAAGGCGATGGCGGCCTGCCGGATGAGCATCTCGGAGCCGTTGGCGGCCCGCAGCCCCCGGGAACGAGCGGCCGCGAGGAGCGGCGTCTCCGCCGGAACGTAGACCAGGTCGAAGACGGTCGCGTCCGGGCGAAGCTCCTCGATCGGGATCGTCAACCCGGGCTCGATCATCCCGACGGTCGTGGCGTTCACGGCCAGGTCCGCGAGCCGCGCCGCGTTCTCGAAGGCAGGCCCATCGAGATCGACGGCGGCGATCGCCGCCTGCCCGCTGCCGCGGAACCGGGCGGCCAGGGCTTCCGCCGCATCCCGCTGCCGGCCGCCGATCGTCACGGTCCGGGCGCCGCCGGACACGAGCGCGAACGCCACCGCATGGGCCGCGCCGCCGGCGCCGGCGACGACCACGTCGAGGTCGGCGACGGGCCGCCCGAGCGCCAGCTCCACCCCGCCGCGGAACCCCGGCGCGTCGGTGTTGATCCCGAGGAGCGAGCCGTCGTCGCGGCGGACGACGTTGTTGACGGCCCCGATCGCGCCGGCATCGGTTTCGACCTCGTCGACGAGGCCCGCCACGAGCGGCTTGTACGGCGCGGTCACGCCCAGCCCCAGGAAGGCGGGGCTGCGCGCCGCCGCCACCGCCGCTTCGACTTCGTCCGGGTCCAGCTCCCGGAGCACGTACTCGCCGTCGATGCCGGCCGCCTGGAACGCGGCGTTGTGCATGACGACCGAATGACGTCGGCGGAGCGGCTTGCCGAGGAGGGCGACGCGCTTCGTCACGAGGCGACGGCCACTCCGTTCCGGTTCGGCTTTCGCACCGGCCCGGCGGACTCCGGGAAGACGACGTTCGGGATGATCTCGCGGACCCAGTCGCGGAGCTGCCCCGGATCGGGCGTCATCGTGTGGAGGATGAACTGCTCGACGCCGGCATCGGCGCGGGCCTGGAGCGACGCGACGATCTCGTCAGGGGTCCCGAACAGGTAGACCGTCTCGAGGTAGTCCGGGCCGCGCTCGCCGCTCATCACCTTCAGGAACGCCCGGTGCTGCTCCTCGCGGGCCTTCGCCGGGTCGTTCGTCAGGACGAGGTGGACGAAGTTCTCGTGGGCGACCGAGAGCTCGCTGGGGTCCGCTCCGTTCTCGCGGAAGAAGGCCCAGAGCTCGTCCCGGTCGCGGCGGATGTCCGGCGGCGGGCAGGTGGGCCGCGGGATCCAGCCGTCGGCCCGGAGCGTGCGCGCCTTCACCGACTCGACGAACTTCGGGACGTCCGGCGACTTCGGGTTCGCCAGCTGCGAGCCACCGCCCACCCACATCGCCGGGCGCTCGCCAGTCCGCGGCTCGATGAAGACGTCGTCGACCGAGTAGTACCGGCCGTGGTAGGTGACCGTCTCGCCCTCAAGGAGCGGCAGCATGATGTCGAGCATCTCGTCGGTCCGGCGGCCGCGCTCGGACTTGTGGACGCCGACGGCCTCGTACTCGGCGTCGTTCCAGCCGACGCCGGCGCCGAGCACGACCCGGTTGTTGCTCAGGAACTGGAGCGTCGCCAGCTCCTTGGCCAGGAGGACCGGGTTGCGGAGCGGCATGATCAGGATCGACGTCCCGAGGCGGACCCGCTCCGTCACGCCGGCGGCGACCGCCAGCGACAGGATCGGCTCGAGCCAGTTCACCGAGTAGAAGCGCTTGCCGACCAGCAGGTGATCGGTGATGAAGAGCGAGTCGAAGCCGAGGTCCTCGACCTCCCGGGCGAACGCCTTGATCCCGCGCGCCCGCTCGGCGCCGTCGCCCTCCCACACGTACGAGGGGAGGAAGACCCCGAA